>JAZUEV010000577.1:0-4248 GCA_045640345.1 Treponema sp. | reverse complement strand
CTTTTTCTGGAAATAAACCTCGCTGTTGATATTGCCAACAGATGCAAGGAAAGATCCTTTTTGTATGATCAAACCATTACTTGGAGTAATTTCGACTGCCTTGATTGATCCAGGAAATTTTGATGCAAATGCAATTTCGCCTCTCCTGTTTGCCACATAGGTATTCAAGAAAGCGTTTTCCTTTGTCATAAGACGACCCAGCATTTTTCCCAATCCACCGGCAGATGTCTGCATTTCAATTCCTTCATCCATCCAAGCCATGGCGCCTGCTTCACACTGAACATTCTCTCCGCTTTCAAGACTTACCTTCAATACAGGTAAACTTTCTCCATCAATTACGTATTTCATAAGTCCTCCAACTTTAATCGATACAATAATTGTAGATACTAGTTTTTCTTTTGTCAAGGATAGGGCATCTTCCAAAACTACAAATTTTAGAGGTTCACTATAGGCTTCCATTTAAATTTTACAATCCACAAAAACTGTAGTAAAATTAAATTATGACAAAGAAATATATCATCGCCTTGGACCAAGGAACAACTTCTTCCAGGGCTATCGTTTATGACAAGGACGCACATCCAATCTGTTCCAAGCAATTGGAGTTCAAGCAATATTATCCACATCCAGGTTGGGTTGAACATAACGCCGACGAAATTTTAAAATCCCAGCTGAATGTTCTGGAAAGTGTCATCATCGACGCTGAAATAAAAAAAGATGAAATCGCAGCTATTGGAATCACCAACCAAAGAGAAACCATCGTATTATGGGATAAAAAAACTGGAAAACCTGTCCACAATGCAATCGTCTGGCAATGTCGAAGGACTGCAAAAATTTGTGAGGATTTGATTTCATCAGGCCATGAAAAAATCATCAAGGAAAAAACTGGTCTAAAGATTGACGCTTATTTTTCTGGAACAAAAATCAAATGGCTTTTGGACAATGTTCCCGGACTTAGACAAAGGGCAGAAAAAGGAGAGATTCTTGCGGGAACAATCGACACATGGCTTATATGGAAACTGTCGGAAGGAAAAGCCCATGTTACAGATGTGACCAACGCCAGCAGAACCATGCTTTTTAATATCCACAAGTGTCAGTGGGACGATGACCTGCTTAAGCTTTTGAATATTCCAAAATCGATTCTTCCAAAAGTTAAAGATTCTTCCTGCGTATATTGCAAGACTTCAGTTTCAGTCTGTGGATTTTCTGTACCAATCGCTTCGGCCATAGGAGATCAACAGTCGGCTCTTTTTGGTCAGGGATGTTTCAACAAAGGGGATGCAAAAAACACATACGGCACTGGATGTTTTATGTTGATGAACACTGGGGACAGACCTGTCGATTCGGAAAATCTTTTGACCACAATCGTCTTGGGCTACAAAGGAAAAATTCAATACGCCCTTGAAGGAAGTGTCTTTGTCGGTGGAGCAGTTATAAAGTGGCTTCGTGATGAACTGGAATTGATTTCATCGGCCCCAGAAATTGACCGACTTGCTGAATCTGTCCCTGATTCAAATGGAGCATATATCGTTCCAGCCTTTGTCGGTTTGGGAACTCCTTATTGGGATATGTACGCAAGAGGAACAATCGTAGGTCTGACCCGTGGTGTTAAAAAAGCCCACATTTGCCGAGCAGCATTGGAAGGTATTGCATACGAAGTTCTGGATGTTCTGGAAACTATGGAAAAAGATTCGGACACAAAAATCAACACACTGAATGTTGATGGAGGAGCCTGCGTCAGTAATGTGATGCTTCAGTTTCAAGCGGATATCTTGAATACAAAAGTATGCCGACCAATAAATGTAGAAACCACAGCATTAGGAGCGGCTTATCTTGCAGGTCTTGCCACAGGATTTTGGAAGGACAAGGAAGAGATTTTGGACAAGCGAAAAACGGACCAAATTTTTTCACCAAGCATGAGTCCTGAAAAAAGATCCAAACTTTGCGCAGGCTGGAAAAAAGCAGTACAAAGAAGCAAAGAGTGGGAAGAATGAATAGTGTTTACTGAAAAAATATTTTTCATCGCTTTTTCTTTGCGCTTTAACTAAAAAATCTATTTTATTATAGGAAGCCTCTAAAAACTGCAATTTTTAGAGGTAACTTCAAATTGATTAGGAATATTTGAAAATTCGAAATCTTCATTAAATTCTTACTAATTTTCCAGATCCAATTTCTCGATATTGAAATCATCATTCTGTTTTGCAAGTTTTAAATTTTTGGATATAGTGCTGGATGTTCCAAGGAAAGCAAAAAGAAGTCCCAATCCAATGTCAGGCAAAATACTTTTTACAAATTCCCAATCCGTAAACAAAGCAGGTGTGATTGATAAAAAATCCAGGAATTTCAAGTCTGGATATTCCTTCAAAAACGCTATGAATAAAACAGCATATTGAGCAACAAGGAATGCAAGAACAATTGTGACTATGTTAATAATGATTCCTTTTTTTGTGAGTTTTCCATGAGCTTTTTCATATCCAACAAATGCTCCATAAGAAATTGCGGCACCTGCTATGCTTGCCATAAATCCAATTGCGCCCAAGATTATCCAAGCAAGAGAACCAATCAATGCACCAACAAGACTATAAAAAAATCCTTTGACATAATTTTTGTTTCCTTTTTTTTCTTCCTGCAATTTTTTCAAAGTCTCTTCCGCGCAAGAATCACACAAAAGCAAATATCGATTTCCGCTGACATAATAATTCAATTCTCCAGTGGCGTTGCAATTTTGACATCTGCATTTCATTTCAATTGATTTTAGATTTCCAGAAATTGTATTCAAAAAATCTTCAAAAGATAAGTCACAATTTTCATTGAAAGTGATAGAGATTTGGTCATTGCTCAAAGCATAATCGGAAACAACATTTGATTTTTGATAATTGTCCAAAAGTTCCACCAATGATGTTTTATTTGAATTAGGAGCGACCAAAACTGTAACAACGATTTCATTTTCAGAATCCTGTTTATCCAGGACATCAATAAAATATTGTCCAATCTTTCCAACCCAATTGATTTGGATTTTCTTAAAATTCAGTTTTTCCAAAATCTGTACATTTGCTTCTGTCATAATTTTTCCTTTACAAAATTCAGGGGTACTCTAGAATCGATATTTCATAACATCCATTTAAAAGTTTTTAGAGATGCCCTTGACTACATTATAAAGAATTTAATTTGCTTTGTCACCACTTTTTAGTTACAGATTTTTTCCTATATCAAAGTGACAGCGTATGTCACCAAAAATTTATCTGGAATATTTTTTTGCTTCTTTCCACAGTTCTTCCATTTTTTCAAGATTGGATTTTTCCATGGGAATTTTTTGATCTTTCATATTTTTTTCGACATAGGAATATCGGTCGTAAAATTTTTTGTTTGCCCGTGCCAAAGCGATTTCCGGATTTATTCCCAAAAGTCTTGAATAATTGACGACACTCAAAATCAAGTCCCCAATCTCATCTTCCAAATGGTCAGTTGATTTTTCATCGACAGCTTCCTGAACTTCTCTCATCTCTTCAAGAATTTTGTTTTTTGCATCATCCACTATGGGCCATTCAAAACCTTGGGAGGCTGCTTTTTTCAAATATTTGTAGGCTTTAAGAAGAGGTGGAAAATTTTCAGGCACCTGATCCAAGACACAATCTTTTTTTCTTCCCTCGACTTCGTTCTTTATTTCATTCCATTTTTTATTGATTTCATCAACAGATTTTTCTTCACATTTTTTTTGAGGAACCTGTCCATCTGAAAAAAGTTTTTCATCAAAATCCACATGAGGATGACGACGGAGAATTTTTTCACTTACGCAATCAAAAACATCGGACACAGAAAAATCATTGTTCTGCTGGAACATGTGCATAACCAACAGAGTGTTGAACAAAAGATCTCCCAGCTCTTCTTTTGAATTTTCCAAATCATTTTTTGTCAAGGCATCCACAAGTTCAAAAGTCTCTTCCACAAGACAAGGACGCATGGATTGGGGAGTCTGTTTTTTATCCCAAGGACAACCATTTTCTGAGCGAAGTGTTTTTATAATTTCCAAAAGTCTTAAAAAAGATTTTTCAGTGCAGGATTTTTTTTCATCCGTTAGATTTTTGTTTTCCATAAAATTTTCCATCACAGGTGGTTCTAAAAATTTGTAAACCTTTTATAAAAAAATTGAAGTTCCTAAAACTTGAATTTTTAAAAGATATCCTCATCTAAAATCATAGCAAACAAATTTTGAGTTTTCAATCGCATAGATTTTTTTTGATTTTTCATCTA
>JAZUEV010000576.1:0-2247 GCA_045640345.1 Treponema sp. | reverse complement strand
GGTCTTGAAATATGAGCACATTGATTCAGCGGGAGATTTTATTGAAAAACATCCCAACGCAGAAAAGCCGGGAGATTTTACATTGATTGAATGGACAATTGCCCAGGAGGATTTCAAATACAAATACTACATCCAAAAACAGGATGCCCGTGTTGAAAAACTTCATCGCATGGAAAACAATCGAATCCCAGACAACTTTGACTACGGAAAGATTGTTGCCCTCAGTTCAGAAAGTCGTGCAAAACTTGAAAAAATCAGACCCACCACATTGGGACAGGCATCAAGAATTTCAGGCATCAGAAACAGCGACATAATGCTACTGATGGTCTACCTGAAAAACTAGAATCCTGTAGGAACAACCGTCATGCTGAACTAGTTTCAGCATCTCAAAAACAAAAGTCCGTGGTGGTTGAGCCTGTCGAAATTATCCTTTTTAATTCTGTAAGATTTAAGTTTAACCATCAGGACATAAAAAAAGACCCTCGAAAAACGAGAGTCTTTAGCATCTCCTACGGGAATTGAACCCATGTTATCGGGATGAAAACCCGATGTCCTAACCACTAGACGAAGGAGACGTAAGTTTTTTCAAACCTAGTCATTTAAGACATTTGTATTATTGCATATTATTAAATTTATGTCAACAGTGTTTTGACTTTTTTTTTAATTTTTATGGGGAAAAGATAACCCCTTCCCCATTTTTATCAGTGACAAGAATTTACAACTGGAAGCTGGAAAGTTCCTGACCAAGTTTTTCCAGATGGTGCTTGTTGTCTTCGGACGATTTTGAAACTGCGCTTACGCTGTCCTTTATGTTGCTCATGTTGCTTGCCATGGAATTCATGGTTGAGTTTATCTTTGCAGTGGCTTCCGTAAGGATTTTCATTTCCGTTACAATCTGTTCACCACCGGACAACATTTCTATTGACCCCTCCCGAACCACATGGGTTGCATTGTTAATCTGGTTCATGGCTTCAAGGACCTGCTTGTTTCCTTCGTTCTGTTCGGCCATGGCTTTCATAACAATGTTTTCCTGCTGTCGGACAGTTTCTGTCACATTGTAAATCATGTCGAATTTCTGTTGAACTTCTTTTGTACTGTCGGTGACTTTCTGGATGGATTCCGAAAGAGTCTGGAGACTGTTGGTTATTGCCTGTCCCTGGGCGTTGGACTGTTCAGCAAGTTTACGGATTTCATCAGCAACAACAGAAAATCCCTTGCCAGCCTCTCCAGCATGAGCAGCCTCAATAGCGGCATTCATAGCAAGAAGGTTTGTCTGGCTTGCAATATTCTGTATAATACCACTGGCCTCCAAAATACCGGACGACTGCTCCATTATCTCATGGGAAATATTCACGGCATCCTGAACACTGTTTCGACCTTCGTCAGATGCGACTCCAAGTTCATCAACAGACTTTGAATTGTTCCTGAGGATACGGGTCACGCTTTCAATATTCGCAACCATTTGGTCAACAGCGGCAGAGGATTGGCTGACACAAGTGGACTGGGTTTCGATGGACCTGTTCAAATCATTAAGTTTCTGAATAATCTGGGTAATCGTTGACGAGGCTTCTTCAACACCGGCGGCCTGGTTGTCCATTTCTCTTTTTATATCATCAATAGAACTGGAAATATTTTCCATCTTGCCGTTGGAATCATTAAGATTTTTTGCCAGGAATTCAGCAGCCGTAATGGATTCATCAACAGAGGCATCCATGTTTTCCATAATCTGATGGGCATTCTTGACAAAACTGTTCATATCAATAACAAGATTTCCCACCTCATTGATAGCTCCAACCTTGATATCATCAACAGCATAGTTTCTTTTTGAAAGAGCCGTGGCAACATTCCCGATGTTATTTAAATTCTTTTTGATCGCCTGGATATTTGTGTTGGTACAGATGAACATGAATATACCAAAAACTATGGTGATAGGAAAAATCTTTCCCAAAACAAGATTCCCCAATCCTCCTGAAAGATTCTCTGGAACAAGAAGACATGCAACTATAACCAGAACCAGTCCAACAGTCGGAAAAAGCGTACAAAGGTTGGTCCTAAGTCCAATAGGGACGGTCACAAATTTTACATCCAGATTCAGAACATGGAGAGTTTTTTCAAAATAAATCAGGAACAGAAGATAAAGGATTGCGGAAATGGCACAGGTTGTTCCCAAAATCACCGCATACCAGCAGTAAAGTGTATTGAAACTTGCATCAAAGGCATGGAACACAATCCCATTTAAATTTGAGG
>JAZUEV010000575.1:0-2334 GCA_045640345.1 Treponema sp. | reverse complement strand
CTTGTTTTTTTTCTTCTTCCGCCATATTAACCCTATTTCCTTTCGATTACTCAAATACTAACTCTATTCCGCAACTTGGACAACGGCTGTCGTTGAGAGAAATCTTGGCACCACACTCTGGACAGAAATACTCTTCCTCCTCTTCCTGTTCAACTTCGGTGGATTCAGCATCCTCAAATTCAACATTCTCTTCGATGACTTTATTGACAGTCTCAATATCCTCCGCGGAAAGTCCTTCGATTTTATTGACCCTGCCATCCTCAACGGCCTCGACAAAGTCTCCAATATCATCAATTCCGGCCTCTTTCAAAATGTCGGCAATTCTTGATTCAATTCCAGGCAACTGAGAAACGTTTGTGATTTCCTCGTCCTCAGCCTCATTCTCCACAGCAGCTTCCACGGTGTTGAACAAAGCTTCCGCCGCCTTTCTGTTTCCGTTATCCTCACTGATATCCAATTCAGCAGCCTGAGCCTCGGTTTTTACATCGATGCTCCAGTTGCAAAGCTTATTGGCAAGCTTGACATTCAAACCGAATCTACCTACAGCAAAAGAGAACTGGTCTTCCTTGACGATTGCAACGGCCTCACGCTTGTCCATGTCCGTAAGAACAACCTTTTCAACCTTCGCTGGTGTCAAGGCCTCGGCGATAAACTTGTGTGGGTCTTCTTCATAGCGGATGACATCAATCTTTTCGTTCATCAATTCCTTGATAACGTTACCGATACGTGCACCCTTCAAACCAACACAGGCTCCAACTGGATCGACCCCTTCCTTTTTTGTAAGAACGGCGATCTTTGTCTTTTTTCCTGCCTCGCGAGCGACACCGTAGATTTCTACAGTTCCGTCCTTGATTTCAACCACATCTCTTTCAAGAATCTTCTCCACCAACTTAGGATCGCTTCTGGAAAGAATGAGCTGCACACCGACGTTCAACTTCTTTATATCAGTGACCAATGCGCAAAGATTGCTTCTAAGGTCGTAGACTTCCGCTGGACTCTGGTTTTTCTTTGGAAGAATACCTTCAACATCACTAAGGCTAAGATCGACATAGACGTTTCCCTTAAGCTCACGCTGAACCTTTCCTGAAATCAATGAACCAACCTTACCCTTGTGCATATTGTAAAGGAAGTCCTTGTGTGTGTCGTTCAACGCCTGATGGGCATTCTGTTTACCTGTATCCACCGCAAGTCGTCCAAAATTCTTTGGGTCGATTGGAATCATGATGTAATCGCCAATATTCTTGGAAGGATCGATATTCACTGAGTCATCGTATTCAATCTCATCCACTTCCCTGTATGCAGTCTCTACGATAAGCTTCTTTGAATAAACGCTGAGGTTGTAATCCTCGTCAAGTTCCACGATACAGTTGTCATTGCTTCCGAAGGCTTTCTTGTATGCAGCCTTGATCATGTTCTCTACGATAACCTTTACTTCGTCTATCCCGATTTCTTTTTGTTCGGCTAATCCGCGGATTGCTTCTGCAATTTCCGACATAACAAGCCCCCCTTACAAATGTATAAATTTTGCTTTTGCTATATTTTCATAGGTAACGGTAACTTCCGCACCATCTTTTTCACTGTTGCCTTCTTCCGATGTCAAAACCAAGGTCACACTGTTTTGGTCGGAACTTTTTATGACACCCCTGACCCAGTCGTTCACGGTCTTGTCCCACACACGAATCTCCCGTCCAAGGAAAACCTCAAATTCGGCAGCATTCTTGATGTTTCGCTCCATGCCCGGCGAACAAAGCTCCATATAAAATTTGTCCTCATCCACACCCAGCATTTCAATCAGACGTGGCTGCAAGGCGTGATGGGCCTTTGAACAATCGGACACTCCAATATCCTTCGCAGGATCCTTTGAAGCAATGACGGCTGTCACGTGGACATTTCCATGCTGTGGCACAACCTGCAGTTCAACCAGTTTGAAACCTGCAGACTCAACAATCTTTGCACTTTCCTTGAAGTGTGGAATGGAATCAAGGGATACGTAATTCAAACAATGCACCTCTATTATCCCAAAATTTTGGGTCATATAATAAAAATGGAGCCCTTTTGGACTCCATCTTAATTGAACTTAAAATGTTACTTAACATTAGCAAAAAAACATTCATTTGTCAATCTTTTTTAAAATATTTTTTGTGGAACCTCGAAAAAATAGGGAATATTAAAAATTGCAATCCTTAGAGGCACCTTTGAAAACGAGGTGTTTTTAGCCTTGTAATCCAAGGATTAAATCTCGTTAGAAACATCAAACATTTTGGACATCGCTAAAACTATTTTCCAGAAATGCCCAATATATTTTAGAGCCGCCCTTGGATAATACATCTTTAC
>JAZUEV010000574.1:0-3790 GCA_045640345.1 Treponema sp. | reverse complement strand
CCGTCCATTGCGAAATTGTCCAGAAGATACTTCCTGCAAAGCTCCTTGCCTTCAAGCTGCCCCGCCTCAGGATCGAATGCGTATGGAAGTAGAGAGGATTCCGTATCCTTCGGGGTATATCTTGAAATATCGATTCCGTTAGTGATTCCGATTATCCTTGTGCCTCTTTCCCGATAGACCCTTGAAAGTCCTGCAGTGTCGGTCTTTTCCGAAAGAATCTCGTCTGCATACTGAGGAGAAACTGTTGTGGTGCAGGAGCATTTTTCGGCCAGCAAAAAGGGTTCCACGCATCCACCGTTCAGTCCGCCTTCGAGAATGGTCCTTGGCAGAGACGTATTGTACGCAGCCTCATCAATGTTCTGGAACTGATGATGATACCCAGGTCCTGCGTTATGGATGGTCACAAGAGATTTTGTATCGCAATAGAATTCCTTGGCTTTACCGTCAACGGACTTCCTGTATTCAATGAACACCGGAACCAAAGCAGTGGCAGCGACCTGGCAATGGACAATCTGGGGAGAAAGTCTTTTGTCCAAGAGAAGCCCATACACCCCCACGGCTTTCTGGAAGATCGTGTTCATCAAGAGGGCAACGAAATGACCTTCGCCATGTTTGTGGCTTGGATTTTCCGACTCATCGTCCCTGGTGTAAGTGTAGACAGCCTTTTTTTCTTTAAATACGGGATTCCTTACAAGAACAATCTCCACACCGTTCATGGACCCCTTGGAAAAATTCATTTCCCATGACCTGCCGCAGGAGTCCACATCCACGTTCCGTACAAAATCCTCAGTGAAATCTTCAAGCCTGGAGGAATCGGTGCATCCATATTCGGGCATAAAGACACATACATTGTGGTCAAGTTTTGCCAACGTCTCGGAAAGGGAGCAGGACACATTCTTTACTCCACCAGCCTCCGCAATTCCCGCGTATTCTCGAGTGACTAACCAAATGTTCATAGGTCTACTTTTTTGCCAGATCAGGTCTAAGAACCTGTGCCCCGTTCAGATATGAAGAGACAGTCCTAGTTCCTTCATCCATGTATGCTGTAACCAAAATTCTGATTACCTTTGGAAGCATGCCCTTTATGTTAGGCTCCTGTGAACAGAAAAGAGGCACCTTGGAAGAATCAAGCCCCACGTCACCAAATTTTCTCAAGGCGGTGGCAGGATTCAACGCGTCCAGATCGTCGGTAATTGTGAACTGAAGATTCACTATATCGTTTTCATTGAGACCGTTGTCCATGAAGATACTTCTGCAAAGCTCTCCAACGGATTTTGTGATGGACTCTGCGTTGTTCTCCGCGCAGGTGGCTCCCCTTATGCTGTACAATCTTTTGCTCATGTCATTTCCTCTGTATGTGTATGTATTGGCCATCATCGAAGCAAACACTTGAGATGTCCTGTATTTTTCTATGGACGGTCGTTTCCAGTCCTATGGATGAACAAGCCTGCTTATGACCTCACCAAGGTTTTCTGTTTTTGAAAAATCGCTGAACTTGGGATATTTTTCCAGGAGACCCGCGAACTGCTCCAGATGTTTCATGCTGTTTTCGATCTGAAGAAGACTGTCCGCCTGCTCCATTGACTTCACCTTTATGGCCTCGTCCAGGTCCGAAAGATATAGGCCGTAGGATTCCTTGGCTTTGTTGTATAGTTCGATATCAGGGACCTTCGCAGATACAAGCTCCACGGAATCAAGGGAAAGACCGTCAAAATCAGGCAGCCTGGATGAAAGCGCCTTTCCGATCTGCTCCCGGTTCAATATGGAAGGAACCAGCAATCCACCTTCCCTGTCCGCCCCTATGATGTACGAGGACACAAGCTCTGTCGCCAGTACCGATTTTTGCCTGAGAAAATCCTCCAGGCTTTCCTGAGTCTGGACGATGCCCCCCTTTTTTACAAGCTCAATAATTTTTTCGGGGCTTACGGAAAAAACGGTCTTGACTGTAAAGCTGTATGAAAAATCAGGCTTAGGGGTGAGCATGGTCTTGTACAGATCAGAGGACGGAAGACTTCCAGACTTGGTCTGAACAAAACTGTGTTCCTTCATGTCGAAGCTTGTAAGAGTAACGTTGGTCGGAAGCAGCCTTTCCCATCGCCAAAGAAAACTTCCACTTTTTACAGGATTTGGATACAGTCCACCGGTTTTTGATGTCATCACAGCGCACTGACCAGGCTTCACGTAGAAGGAAATCCAGCCAATGAAAAAACATACAGCCGCAACCAGGACCAGAAAAATCAAGTTTGCAAAAAATCTTTTCGCTTTCATTTTATCCCCGTAGATAAGTGCGTGCAAAAATCATCTTTTATGGCCGAGCCAAAAATCCTTATGGACTTTCACAGTTTTTTACATTATATTACAATTTGGAAGCTTTTTAAAGACCCTCCATCCCCAATTGTGGATTTTTAGGTGGATTTTGCAATGGAAAAAAACAGGAACAAAAGAAAGATTGAACGGAAGAAAAGGACATCCATACTCTACAACCTCACGAGCCGCACAGTGCTGTTCGTTTTCCTTTTGACATTCGCTTCGTCCATCCTATTTCTGTCGGGAAATTTCCAGAACTTCTTGGACGGGACACAAAGGTATCTTCTCCGATGGTGCTCCATAGGTTGCGTGCTTCTGGTGATATTGGACCTGGCGTGCATCGTGATGAGCGTGATAATGTTTTTCGCCACCCTGTCAGCCAAATACTGGGGATATTTTTTCTTACAGCTGCTGGTACTTGCATTCGCCGTAGTGATTTTCGTCCTCATGTATTTCCTTGCATTCGTCTCGACCGGGATTAGGATTTGACAAAACTATTCAGCCCACGCCCACAATGGAACAAACACCAAAAAAGACGCTCCCACGGCCCTCAATTTCACGGGCATAGATTTTTCGTAGAAGCTTCGGCATATCCTGTTTGAAAGGCTTGGCATACCTTTTTTCCTCATAAGTGCACTTCCCCATTCAAGCCCCTCCGATTCCACCGACCCTCCAAACGAATCCCAGGGCAGTCTTGATATTGAAAGACAGTCATCCTTTCCAAGACCGTAGACAGAAATGCTGCCGTCCTTTGGGAGATAGAAAACTGCCTGGCATCCACAAAGCCAGATGTCCGCATGGATGTCCATCGAAAAAGTCTCGTAGATGGAAATAAAATGGTCGCACCTTCCACCGTTTCCACCTACCATGACAAGCCTGTCCGAAGTAGATTTTTTGAGGCCATGGCAAATCTGCAGCCCAAGTTCCGTGTCAGAAAAATCCTTGTCGCAGGGATAAGGGACAATCTTCGCAAAACGGTGTTTCTCCAGCAGGCTTTTGTTTTTGAGACTGTCCATGTCGCCTATTATGTAGTCCGGACGAAACACATCCAGACCTGAATAGGTGTTGTAGGACTCAAGCGTGTCCAGTCCCGAATCAGCGGCCACGGTGAAACTGACATGTCCAAGTCGCCTGAAAAAGTCTTTGGCCTGAGAAGGATGTGGAGATTCACCTCCGGTAAACAAAACAATGTTCATGGCTCTTCCTAAAATTCTATATTTCCTATATAATTGCATACCATGAACGCTATTGCAATACCTTCCGAGCTGAGGAAGGTCAACCAGATTTTTAATGAAAACGGTTTCAAGGCCTATTTGGTTGGTGGAGCCGTGAGAGATAGGCTTCGTGGACAGGAAGGACATGACTGGGATTTGGCAACCAACGCCACACCGCAGGATGTCATGAGGATTTTCAGAAAGGTCATCCCCACGGGAATCGCCCACGGAACAGTCACCATACACATATTGGGGAAGGAGATAGAGAC
>JAZUEV010000573.1:0-2951 GCA_045640345.1 Treponema sp. | reverse complement strand
TATATTTTCTCCACAGACTTTCGCATACAAATCCGCTATATGGGTAAAATGGGTGCAGGCAAGAATAACAGTATCGCAACCCTTGCTCTTGAAAAATTCCACGGAAGGTTTTACGGCAGCGATTTTTTCTTCCTGGCTTGATGTAAAAAAATCTCTCT
Organism: Treponema sp.; assembly: GCA_045640345.1. GTDB lineage: Bacteria > Spirochaetota > Spirochaetia > Treponematales > Treponemataceae > Treponema_D. The sequence continues at coordinate 2,793 of JAZUEV010000573.1, read as the reverse complement.
CTATAAACGAAACCAAATCCGGGTCCCCTCTTGAATAGATATGACAGTCCCCAGCGAATTCATCTATCAATTTCCTGCAATATGGATTCGACACAGTGGCGTTTGTGGCAAGAAGTCCAATGTTCTTGTTTTTTGAAACCTTGGCCGCAAGTTTTATGGCTGGAACCGTCCCAATGATCGGCAAAGATGGGAAAGATTTTCTAAGACTGTCCAAGGCGGTGACGGACATAGTGTTGCATGCTATGACCAGGACCTTTGGATTCCATTTTTTTTGAATCAGACTGACGGCATTTTTTGCGCAGGCCACCACTTCATCAACAGATTTTTCTCCATAAGGAAAATGGGCTGTATCACCAAGATATACGCAACTACAGTCTGGACACTTTTTTTTAAGAGCCAGCATATAAGGAATGCCACCTGTACCGCTATCAAGAAATGCAAAATCTACTTTGAACTCTGTGTCCATAAAATCATCCAAAAAGTGCTTCAAATGCTTTCTTAGCTTCCGCCGCTTTGTCAACGGAAGAATTCTTTTCCCAATTTCTTTTTACCCTAAAACTGTCGCAAAAATTGGAATTCTCCTTGTCCTTCACCAAATCATCCACATTTTCTTTACAATCGTAATGAGATCCTGGAGAATAAAAATCACAGTTCCTGCAACAATGGAGGTCCCTGCCACATGCACATTGGGAGAGTCGAGAAACATTTTCTTCTATTATACTAGCACCGCATTTCCAACACATACCGATAGTATATAAAAAATTTTCACTTAGGGGAACTGCTAAAGGGAGACTGTAAAAAAATTATTTTTATTGGGAATGTAAATTTAAGGACAAGTGCTTGGAATAATTGTTTAAGGTTAACTTTGAAAATACGATGCCCTTTATACACAAATAAAAGTCGTGAGAGGCGTTACCCCCGAACAAATCCATGTGTAAAAAATTTGATCAATGGTTTCGATCTTTCTAAAAGTTCTTTTTGTTGTACTGTAAAAATTGTTAGATTTTTCTAAGTCCTGTGACATTTTATAAGATTTATGTTATAGACTACGCTATAAATTTACAATCGACATTCACCCTATCAGTTTACGGCATGACTCTTTTTTGCCCTAGATTTTTTTCGATAAATGTCGTAAAATTCCGATATGTTTTTATACAATATTTGCCGCCACACAGGATGCAGGGAATTTGCGATTTCGTCAATCACAAAGGACGGAAAGATTTTTGAATCAGGACAGTTTTGTTTCAAGCACACTCCAGATTCTGAGCTTGCGTTGGAAGATATCAAAAATTATATACTTGAAAACGACACAATAGTTGGCCTCAACGCTCCTGGAATCAATTTTCGCAACATGGATTTAAGCGGAAAAAAATTCTATGGATGCAATTTTCAGAGAGCGTCTTTCAGCATGATCCACTCGACCAAGATGAGAGCAAAAATGTGTTTCTTTGATTTTTCGACCTTCTCCGACAGCAGTTTTACGGAAAGCAATATCCAGTTTTCATCATTCGCAGGAAGCAAGATGGTCCACACTATTTTTACGAGCAGCGATTTGGTTTTGAACAACTTCAACGGAATCACCGCCTACCAATCCAGCTTTGATGACAGCGACCTTTACAGCAGCAGGTTTATCAAGGCAGTACTTATGAACACATCCATGAACAACTGCAACCTGAAGAAAACTGTTTTTTATGAAGCAGCAAAGGAAGGTGTCTCATTTAAATTGTCCAACACCAGGGAAGCTCTCATGGACAAAAACAAAAGTCTGGGTGGATTGAATTTTGATGGAGTCGATTTATGAAAGTATATTTTTATATGTGCCTTGAGGGATTCGCCAACTGCTATGTTGTTGTCAACGACGACCCCGATGTCATGGAAGCAATCATAATTGATCCAGGTCAAATAAGCAAACAACTTATAAGCCAGCTTGAAGAAAACCATTACAAACCTACGGCCGTCCTCATAACCCACAACCATGTGAACCATGTAAGAGGATTGAAGACCCTCACAAAAATCTACAGTCCGCAGATATATACGGCAGACTACGAGATTGAAGGATGCAGGGCGAATTTGATTCGTGGGGACGGTAAATTGAGTCTCGCTGGATTGGATGTGGAATATTTTGCTTTGTCCGGTCATTCCACTGACAGCATGGTTTTTAAAATCGGCAACATGATTTTTACCGGGGATACCTGCCATTCAGGGACAATCGGAGAAACCACGGGAGCATATTTCACCAAAATTCTTTCCAACAATATCGAAAAAAAAATATTTTCCCAATGCGAAAGCGCTGTGCTTATGCCTGGACACGGACCACCATCAACAGTTGCGGCAGAAAAAAACTTCAACATGGACACCAGAAGCAAAAAGTGATTCCACCAAGATTTTAGTTCATAACGTCATCCCGAATTCATCTCGGAATCCCAAAATTAACCGAGGACACTGAAAAAGTCCATAAAATGTCATTTCGAGCGAAGTCGAGAAATCTGTAATTTGTTATATCACAATGGTTTATAGACCTCTCCACTACGGTCGAGGTGACGGACGCGCCCCCAGTGAGTGTCTTTTTGTTTTCAATCGGATATACGCTTAACCAGACTCTCAGAATTATCAATCGGTCTCAGTGAAGGTCGTTAGACCTGAACAAATCCATGTGACACAAAAAAACACACAAGTGTCAAGGACTTATAATCGGTCTAATCAAGTGTCATTCCGAATTCATTTCGGAATCTCAGAATCAACCGAGGCCACTGAAAAAGTTCATAAAATGTCATTTCGAGCGAAGTCGAGAAA
>JAZUEV010000572.1:0-11561 GCA_045640345.1 Treponema sp. | reverse complement strand
CTATTATATATATAGAAAATCGATATGAATTTTTTAAATTTTATTTGAAAAATTTTCTTGACAAAATATATTGTACAATGGTACAATGAAAATGTGAAAAGAAAACAGTTGATAATTGATGCATCCTGCATTATGGCGATTGTCAGGCAGGAGGATACGGCGGATGAGGTTATTCAGAAATCAAAAGGCTATGAACTTATGTCGGCAAAATGTCTTCCTTATGATGTTGGAAATTCTCTGTCAAAATGGTTGAAAAGAGATTTATTGACGGTGGAGGCTGCCCAAAATTGCTACAACCTTTTTAGGAAGATTCCTGTAAATCTTTTGGATGTGGATTTTGAAAATTCCTTGCGTTATTCGGGGGAGGAAAGACACTATATTTATGATATGTTCTATTTGGATTGTGCCCTGCGAATCGGTTGTCCGATTTTGACTTTCAATGAACGTTTGATTTCAATTGCTAAAAAAAGAGGCGTAGTATGCTTGTAATGACATATTCTCAGGCACGACAAAACTTTTCCTCACTTTTGGATTCCGCAAAAGAAAATGGATGTGCCATGATAAAAAGAGCTGACGGTTCAAAATTTCTTGTGGAGCCAGTTGAAAAAACTCTTCAAAAAAATTCTCCCTTTGCTGCGTTGGCGGAATATAGTTCGACCGTTAATTCAAAACTAAAGTCCATGTCCATGCGGGAAATAATTGACATGATGCATGAAACACAGGACGAAAGGGCTGATCAAATTTTGGCGGCGGCGTTGGGAAAAAAGGCAGAAAATTTTTTTGATGTCCTTAAGAAAAAATGATGGTGGATTTTTGATATGAATTTTCTAGTTGATTCCAACACGATTTTGGATTTTTTTAATGGCAAGACGGAGCTTTTTCATTTTTTTGATGACACTGAAAATATTTATGTGTCTGTAATTTCTGTTGGGGAACTTAACCACATGGTGCGTTGCATGGAGACAAAGAAAAATGCGGTGGAAATTGACAACGACTTTTGTCATCTTTTGCATATCGTAAACATTGACGAAGGAATTGCTTTGGAGTACGGAAAATTGAAATCTATGTATCCAGATATGGCAGGCAATAAACTTTGGTTGTGTGCTACAGCTGTTGTTAAGGATTTTGTTGTAGTGACAATGGATGAGGATATTGCAAATTTAAAGGAGGTTGTTGCAAAAAGGTTCTAGGATCGCCAGACTTTTTTAGGCTTTTGGTGTGGTCTATCATTCTGCATGAAGTAGTCCTAGCATTTTTCCCAAAAATTTACTATAATAGAAGAATGAAGAACACATTGAACGATGAATTGGCTGTCTGTGGATTTGCGGCGGTCAAGACTCTTGAAAAAAAGAATTGGCAAAGAATTCAGAGACTTTACTTTACAGAAGAAAGGGCTCCTTTGTTTGGTGGACTTTGCAAAAAATTGTCAGCAGAAAAAAAGCCTTACAATATTGTGGAAAGTTCTGAACTGGAAAAACTTTGTGGTTCAGTCCATCATCAAGGGGTTGTGGCAATGATAAAGACCCCTGAAATTCTTCCATTGAATACAGATATTACTGCACGATGGATTGAAGAAAAAGAAGACGCAATCCTTCTTGACAGAGTTGGAAATGCAAATAACCTTGGAGCTATTGTTCGAAGCGCCGCATTCTTTGGTGTAAAAAATATTGTTATTCCCTTGGACGAGGCACAGTCATCTGTAACGACCAGTTCATATCGAGTGGCTGAAGGTGGCATGGAGTTTGTGAATATATATTCAATAAAATCCATCCCTAAGCTTTTGGCGGCCATGGAAGGTCAAATGCTTAGACTTGGAACAGCGTTGGATGCCACGGAAACAACTAGAGATATGTGTCGCATGGATAAAGATTTGCCAATCCTTGCGGTTCTTGGAAATGAAGAAAACGGTATTTCAAAAGCGGTTCGTGAAAATGTGGACCACTTGGTTCTTATCCCATTCTGTGCTTCTGATTCGGAAAGCGCGGTTGACAGTTTGAATGTGGCTCAGGCATCCGCCGTTTTGATGTACGAAATGTCTGGACGAAAAGCAACAAAAAAATCTTGGGATGACAATAGTTCTGAACCAAGAAATTTTGAATCAAAACGATATGGTGGTTCAAATTCTGGTAGGTCAACTGCTGGTAGAAAAAATATGGATGGATTTGAAGAAAAGGATTCATATCGACCAAATTCTGAGAGACGATATGGAGAAAGAAACCGTGGTGGAAGAAATGACAGATCCTATGAAAGCAGGGGTCGTGTTTCAAGACGTAGCGATGGAAAATCATCTTACGCAAAAAAAAGCGTGGGGGAGGGACGATGACTAAAAGATTATCTTTTTTGTTTGTTGCAGTTTTTTTGACTTTGGCACCATGTTTTGCAGATACGAAGATTGTTTTTGAGGATGAACAGAAGGGACTTTTTCAAGTGGATATCGCTGGAAAGGACAGATGTATCTCTTATTCCCGACCATCTCCTTTTGAACTTAATGTAATAGCGGACTCCATTGGTGTGGGAGTTACACTTGGTGGATATTTGGCGGCAAATCTTGTCCGTATGTATGGAACGTATCCAGAATATATACCTGGTTCAAAATACCCAATCGATGCGGTGTCTCCTTTTGATCGTTGGGCGATGAACCCTTATAGCAAGACCATGGATAATGTTGGATCTGCTATTGGAATAGCCACCTGTGTTTTTCCTGTGGTAACTTATGGTATGGAATGGCTTTTTGGAAATCTTCCATTTGCTGATGGCGGAACATTGGCTGTGATGTTCTTGGAATCATTTTTTCTGTCGGGAACAATTAAGGATTTTATGAAAATATCTTTGCTTCGTGCCAGACCCTATATGTATTTTGATGGAGAAAAAGATCCCAACGACTTGAAGTTCCACGATTTTGAATATTCTTTTCCAAGTGGTCATACAACCTGGGCATTCATGGGAGCGACTTTTTTAAGCTACACATTCTGTAATTATTATCCAGACTCTGTGTGGCGTATCCCTGTGATAGCAGCGTCCTATGCTTTTGCTGTAGGAACTGGAATTATGAGAGTCACCAGTGGAAATCACTTTTTGACTGATGTTCTTGCAGGAGCGGGAATTGGTGCAGTCTGTGGATTTTTGGTGCCGTTTGCCCATACATTCATTGCCAAGGCTAACCAGAAACTTGCTGGCTATAGTGAACGAACTGGAAATCCAAGATGGGAATTGGCAAGCACTGGATTAGGATTAAATGTGAGGGTTAATTTCTAGGATAAACCAAAATAATGGGCATCTTAAAAACATTTTCAAAGATGTCTGGCGAGATTGAAGACCTGGAATTGCAATGCCTGGAATGAACATTTTCAAGTGCTAATTTAGGGACTGTAATTTTAAGAGTCTTCTTAAATTATGGATGATTTTGATGAAAAAATTTGCAAGCGTATTGGTGATTTTATCGGTTTTGCTGATGATAAGCTGTGGAGAAAAAAAGTCGGAAACAGAAAAAAAAGCTGACAAAAAAAATGAAGCCACAGAAAAAAAAGTAAGCAGCGCGGTTGTCTTTGGAGGTTCCTATTATTCCTTGAACGATGATGGCAGTCTCAGTTTATATGACAACGTGATTCCTGGAACTGTGCTCGAACCTGTGCTGTCCAATGGAAAAACGGATATCCAATTTTTATCATCGGACGGTGGATTAAAAAAATCCCATGTGCATGTGAAAATGGATGACAACGAACTGTGGGTTGATGAAAGACTTGTGGTTTTGAATTCCATTGCCGCTGTAACTTTGGAGTCTGGAACAGAAATATTCCTTTATGAACATCCAGACGTGGATTCAAAAAAAACAACAAAGCTGGCATCGGAACTTATTTTGGCTATAACTGAAAAATGTAGTTCGACTAAAGAATATCCAGAAGCATCAAAATTTTCCAAGGTGAAAATTCCGACAAATGAAAACGGTGAATACTTGGAAGGTTTTGTTCGTAACAGCAATATGGATTCGTCTACAGCACAAGTGGCTTTTGTTCAGGTCAAGGCAAAATATAATCAACTTTTAAAAAAAGGAAATGTGGCTCCAGAAATTTTACATGAACTGGAAGATACCATGGAGGACTTACGCTCATGGAACGGTCGATAAAAAATATTGCATTGATTTTTGCGTTGTCTTTTATTTACGGGGCAGTCTATGCGAAAACAAAAAAATATTCTGAAAAAAAAGCAATCGTCCTGCAAGACAAATGTATCCTTTGGCAAATGGACGCAGAAGGAAAAATGGTTGACACCAAAAAGACTCTTGAAGTTGGAATGGATGTGACGGTTAAAGCTGATGAGAATCTTGTGGTTCAAACTTTAGATGCCGAGTGGATGAACAACAGGTCTTTGCAGAATGGAAAGTTTGTAAAAATCACCTACATCGATGACGACTATTATATTTTCAGTGGAAGGATTGCAGTTGATATGGAAAGTGCCGTCATAACTGTTCCATCTGCAGCGGTCTATAAAAATCGAAATCTTGCATCTGTGACCCAAACTTTTTTGCCCAGCGGAAGAGTTTTGGCGGTGGGGAAAAAATATGACATAGCGGGAGGAGTTTCTCTTTCTGCTGTAGCTTTTTATGATTATGCTTCCGGAACTATTGTAAAAGCTTATGTCCGTGGAGACAAAATCAGTAGCAACAGGGATGATATTACAGCCATTGCTATGTTGAAGGAAGCTGACGATACTTACAATCTTACCAAGCGACGACAGATTATTTCAGCGGTAAAGGACTTGAATGTCAGTGGAAATGTTTTGGAAATGATTGGTGAAGCCGAAATGAGAATCCGTCGTTCATTGGATTTGTCTTCCGCAGGTGCTATTGATATTGCCAGCCAAGTTTTTTATTACGACAAGAAAGGTGATTTCATCTACATCCGAGATATGCCATCAACTAGTGGAGAGGTTTTGGGCAACCTTGAATACGAGGAAGATTTTTCTGTTATCCGTCGTACTGCTCGATCCCAGACTTTGTATGGTACAACCGATTATTGGTACTACGGAGTTTCGGCAGGTGGATTGGATGGATGGGTCTACGGCGGACTTTTGACTCCAAGACCTGTTGAAGAAGATGAGGAAGTGCTTGAAAATATGGACGCTCCAGTTGGAAATCCACCAGAATCATCTTCGGAAAATTCGTCAAGTTCAGAAAGTTCTGCGTCGGAAGAGTCTTAAGTTTTTATGGAACAAAAAGACCACCTCAATCGAGATGGTCTTGATTCGTACCGATGGGGTATCATTCATTATTTTGTAATCCCTAAAAATTGCAATCTTTAATGATGCCCTTTATATGCGATTAGTTGTGACAGATTTTTTCCTGACATTCGTGGTAGAGAGCGGAAGTTTTTGCAACCACATCATCTGGAATGCTCTTGATGTTTGGATCACCAGCCAGGTTGTTGTCTTTCAACCAGTCTCGGACAAACTGCTTGTCATAACTTGCTGGGCTTGTTCCGACTTTGTATTCAGCAAGATTCCAGAAACGGCTTGAATCTGGAGTCAAAACTTCATCAGCCAAAACAAGTTCACCATTTTCATCCAAACCGAACTCGAACTTTGTATCTGCGATGATGATTCCGTTTTTGTAAGCATGTTCGTAGCACTTGTTGTAGATGGCGATTGCAGTCTTTTCAATCTTTGAACCAAGCTCTTCGCCCAAATCATCTTTCATGTACTGGCATGTAACATTGATGTCATGTCCTTCAGTTGCCTTGGTTGATGGTGTACAGATTGGACAATCCAACTTTTCGGCCTGCTGATATTCTTTGTCGAATGAATGTCCCAAAAATGGTTCGCCCTTTTTGTACGCTTCGTACATTGAACCGAACATATATCCACGGACAATAACTTCGTAAGGAATCATCTTCAGCTTCTTTACCAAAATGGTTCGACCTTCATACTCTGGTTTCTGGAATTCAACAGGCATATCCTTCAGGTCTGAGGAAATCATGTGGTTTTTTACCAAATCTCCAGTGTAGTTGAACCAAAAGTTGGAAAGGGCATTCAAAACCTTACCCTTGTCCGTAATCATGGTTGGGAGGATTACATCAAAAGCTGAAATACGGTCGGTAGTAACAATAACCATTCTGCCGTCTTCCAAATCATATACTTCGCGAACTTTACCGCTGATGATTTTTTTCATATCCAAGTGGCTCCTAAAAATTGATGCCTTCATTCTACCGATTTTGCAATGATTTTTCAACAGTCTTTTCGACACAAAAGTAGAGGATAAAGTAGCGGAAAGAAAATCATGGACAACTTTAAAACTAGCTGTCCAGGACTTTTAAAAATCAGTTTTGAATTTTCCCATAATCAAATTATATGCCACACTGCCTGGGGTTGGGATTTCTGGAAGACTGTCCTTGTTGAACCAAGCGGCTTCCATGATTTCTTCTTCCTGAATTTTTATTTCACCACTTTCGTAGTCAGCAGTAAAAGCCAGCATCAACTGATCCGGGAATGGCCATGGTTGACTGCCTTTGTATTTGATGTTCTTGACCTTGACACCGGTTTCTTCAAAAACTTCTCTTGCGACGGTTTCTTCAATGGCTTCCCCATGTTCCACAAATCCTGCCACGCAAGAAAATTTATTTGTAACAACGGTTTTGCTTTTGACCAACAGAACTTCATTCCCCTTGGACACCAGAACAATAATGGCTGGTTCAATCTGAGGAAAAATCTGTTTTTGACAGGAAACACAAAATCTTGCAGCAAATTTTTTATCATCGATCAATGGTTTTCCACAGGTGGGACAGAATCTATATTTTTCACGCAACTTCAAAAATCCATGTGCCCTGGCGGCGAGACCTCCTAGGTTGGAATTTTGTGCATTGGACTTTTGTTCGTGATTTTTCGTCTCCCAAAAAAACTGTCGCAGAGGCATTTCAACCAGGCCGTTTGGAATTGGACAGTCTTTTTCCAACATCAATGCTGTGTAATCTTTGTCCGTCTCTGAAAACCAATCGGATACGACCTGATTTTTTAGGCAAAGTTCGATAGTTGATTTATCAGGCAAATCCTCGGCTTCCAATACCTTGGCGATATCGACTCTTTTTTTTATGAGAAGATTTTTTTCTGTTGTAAAAATAAACGGCAGCTTACAAAAATCCGCCCCTGGTGTACTTATGATTGACATGCTTAAATTGTAAACCAGGTTTGGAGATTTGTAAAATTTTTTTTATGGAATGAAAATCAGGCAAACAAAACGTATTTAGGAATGTCCGATATTGTTAGTTTTTGTTGTCCAGTTTAAGAATCTTTTGGTTGACAAATTTTCCAACAATCTGGATAGCAGGTCCCAAAGTCAAAGCCATAGCCACGGAACCAATCAAGGATGTGACAATGTTGATTCCAGAACCGATGCTCACTACAATTCCAACGACCACAGCAAATAAATCATAAGCGATTCTTGATACGGCGATTGGAATTTTTTTAAGCTTGTGACTGATGATGTATGCAATTCCATCGTAAGGCGAAAGACCCATGTCGGCGTTCATATAAAGAGATGCACTGGTGACAAAAAGCAAAAGTGCCGCAATGAAAATCAAAATCTTTGCCCAAAGTAAATCAGGAGTTCCGCAGATGGTTGAAAGAGCCGGAAAACATTTTCCCCAGACCCATCTGAAAAAGTCCGACACATAGCCAACCAAAACCATGTTCGCGATGGTGCCCAAGCCAATCAGATGCCAATTAAAAATCACCATGACCACAAGCAAAACCAAATTCAAAATCAATTGCCAAGTACCAAACTGCCAATGAATTCTTTGTGAGATGATGCTGTTTTGAAAGGTGTAAGGGTCGGTTCCCCAGTCAATCTCCAGCAAAAATGAAAGAAAAAATCCCATGAAAAAAATTCCAATAATCATAATGAAAAATTTTTTCCAAAACTGCGGCACAATGAACTGTTTCAACTTGTCATTTAACATAAAATTTCCTACTGTATTTAAATTTGTAAAGTGAGAAAATTATAACCATTGTTGAAAAAAAAATCAATTTTCAAAATTGAAGATTTTGTATTTCTGTGGTAAAATAATCTAAGAGGAAAATAATGAGCTTAAAATATAAATTGATGGAAATTTTTGGCGGCAACCAGAAAAAAAAGATATGCAAAAAATTAACCAATCCTGAATCTGTAAATGATTTGCCTGAGTGGTGCGGAAAAAATTGCCATGTCGAAAAAAAAGGTGGCGATGAAAATCCTGTTTTTGTGTTGAAATCAAAAAAGAAAAATATTGATAAAGCCATTTTATATATCTACGGTGGCATGGGGATTTTGGGACCTTCAAAAAAGCAGATGAAATTTGCGTGTGCTTTGGCTGAAAAAACTGGGGCGACTGTTTATTTTCCATTTTATCCTTTGGCACCAACCAACAATGTTAGATTTTCGTTGCGCTGGCTTCAAAAAACTTATGCCGATATCTTGAGGGATTGGTCCGCAAAAAAAGTTGTGTTCGCTGGTGATGGGTATGGAGCAAATTTGGCAATGAGTTTGTGTTACAGGGTCGCCGGTCATCCGTCAAAACTTGTGTTGATTTCTCCCGCCCTTGGTTTGAATAATGAATGGGGTTTGGAAAATCGAAAGTCCATGGAAGATAAGGACAAGGCCATGAGCGTGGATGCCGATGCGATAGTCGCCACCAATTGGTTTAAAAATGTCCATCTTGATTCTTCCGATGCTGATCCTATTTTTGTTGATTGCGTGAATTTTCCACCGGTGCAGCTGTTTTATGGAACAAAAGAAATTTATGCAGCCTCAGAGGATAAGTTGATTTCAAATATCGAATCAAAAAATGTGCCTCTTGAAGTTGTCAAACGAAATATGTGCCATGATTGGGCAATTCTCCAAAACACACGGGAAGGAAAAAAAGCAGTCAAGCAGATTGCCTTGTTCCTTGATAAAGAATTTGGACCTGTCCAACCAAAAGTTGAAGTTCCTGAAGAAGATTGATTTGTGACGATGGGTTTATTCATTCTTGTTGATGGATTTATTTTAAATTTTTTTGTCAATTTTCTTAAAAAATAAAAAAAAAGATATTGACACAAATTGTGGGATTTGATAATATATAAACATCTCATGGGGGTTTAGCGAAGCTGGTTATCGCGCTGGCCTGTCACGCCGGAGATCACGGGTTCGAGCCCCGTAACTCCCGTACAACACTCAATCATTTTTGGTTGGGTGTTTTTTTTTGCTCCAAATTATTTATCCAACTTTTTTTCTATGCACAATTAAACATTTTATAGATGCCTGACGAGTTTAAAGCTTTGAAATTACAGGGCTCAAAACATTGCGGTTTCAAAGTTACCTCTATAGAAATTTATAACATAAAACAAATCATCCAGTAATTCATTCTTGTGGAAATTGAAGTTGCTCCCATTTGTATAAAAAAGACAAAAGTGAAGGACTACCATAAAAAAAGGCCACTTGTTTGCTGTAGTTAAGCCAAGTGACCAATTCTATCAAAAATAATTTTGGATTTTAGTTATCCATCAATTTTAGATCGCCTTCTTTTATCCAACCAATCTGGCGGAAAAGTTTTCCAAGAAGCCAACAAAGAATTCCAGGCAGAATAAAACATACAAGCACAAGACCAATCCATTCCATTGCGCCTGGGTTGATTGCGACTGCACCATTGGCTATAGCGGATTCGACTGGAGAATACCAACCAGTGACCATTCCAATCTGACCAACCAATCCACAAGTTCCCATTCCTGATGAAACAGCGGCTCCATTCATTTCCAGTTTGAAAAGACAAGTTGATATTGGACCTGTAATTGCTGATGCTATAATGACAGGCAACCAGATTTTTGGATTCTTAACAATGTTCGGCATCTGAAGCATGGATGTTCCAAGACCCTGTGACAAAAGACCGCTCCACTTATTTTCTTTGAAAGACATTATTGCAAAACCGATCATGTTTGCACAACAACCTGCAACCGCTGCTCCACCAGCAAGTCCTGTCAAACCAAGTGCCGCACAAATGGCTGCTGATGAAATTGGGAGTGTAAGAACAATACCCACGATAACTGAAACCAAAATACCCATGATAAATGGATGAAGATTTGTTGCCCACATAATCAATTTTCCAACGGAGCTTGCACCAAGACCAATCCATTTTGCTGTAAGGACTGCCAAAAGTGCTCCTGTGATGATTGTCACGAGAGGAGTTACAAGGATATCGACCTTTGTTTTTTTGGACACCAGGTTGCCCACTTCAGCTGCGATGATTGCTATAACCAATACGGCCAAAGGACCTCCCGCACCACCTAATGTATTTGCCGCCGCACCGACTGTTGCCAATGAAAAAAGGACAAGGGCTGGAGATTTAAGTGCATAACCGATTGCAATAGCCATAGCTGCTCCAACCACATGAGCTTCACATGCAAAATTACCGGCATCTACAAAAAATTGGAAAACTGGATTTGTTCCAATCTTTAGCAAGAGCTGTCCAAATGTCTTGATTATTGTTCCAATCAGAAGAGAAGCAAAAAGTCCCTGAGCCATACCGCCCAGCGCATCCACCAAATACCGTTTCACAAACTTGTTCATAACGACTCCAAGGTCTGTCTTTTAACAGTCCTAAAAAAATAATATAAGTTTGGTTGATATACTTGGTGATGTGGTCGAACCATTCATCGCAAACGTAAAATCTATTAAGAGGAGTTTAGCATGAGATGAAAAACTTTTCAAGGGGGAGTGTGATTTTTATGAAATCGATTCACTATGGGGAGTCTCTAAAATTGCAATTTTTGGCGATGTCCAATTCAATTCGTTGCTATGGTTAATCGGATTTCAAACATATTGATTGATGAGATTTCTCCATTCCGTTCGCTACGCTCTCTCCAGTCGAAATGACTTTGGTTGTGTTTTATGTTCATCTTGGTTTTTATTGAAATGACTTTGGTTGTGTTTTTTGTACATCTTGTTTTTTATCGAAATGACTTTGGTTGTGTTTTCTGTTCATCTTGGATTTTGTCGAAATGACTTTGGTTGTGCTTTGATTGTTGGTCTTTAGAATTAAAACTAACTACCGTTCGTTAGTTTGCCTCCCTACTAGTGTCGTTGCTATGGTTAATCGGATTCACGACTATTGAGTGATGAGATTTCTCCATTCCGTTCGCTACGCTCTCTCCAGTCGAAATGACTTTGGTTGTGTTTTCTGTTCATCTTGGTTTTGTCGAAATGACTTTGGTTGTGCTTTGATTGTTGGTCTTTAGAATTAAAACTAACTACCGTTCGTTAGTTTGCCCCCTACTAGTGTCGTTGCTATGGGTAATCGGATTCACAGACTATCACTGTCCAACTAAATTGTTGCTATGGGTAACTGGATTTCAAACATATTGATTGATGAGATTTCTCCATTCCGTTCGCTACGCTCTCTCCAGTCGAAATGACTTTGGTTGTGTTTTATGTTCATCTTGGTTTTATCGAAATGACTTTGGTTGTGTTTTCTGTTCATCTTGGATTTTGTCGAAATGACTTTGGTTGTGTTTTCTGTTCATCTTGGTTTTGTCGAAATGACTTTGGTTGTGTTTTGATTGAT
>JAZUEV010000571.1:0-10575 GCA_045640345.1 Treponema sp. | reverse complement strand
GAATATAGATTCCAGATTCTTTCGTGGTCTCTTTTGTTTGCGGGTTCTCTCCCTGAATTTTTATGTTCCAGCGTGGCCTGTGGATTCTCCAGAAGTTCCTTTCTGTACCGTTGGACAGTTTTCACGCTTCTTCCGAGTTTTGCCGCCGCGGTTGGGACGCTGATTTTTCCTGCCACCACATCCTTCATAATTTCTAGTCGTTTTTTTGCCAAGTATCTCACCTCTTAATTATAATGGACAAAATCCCTTACGAATTCCCTGGACAAACTCCCTTACGAATAATTTGAATCCGTCTGTATGCTGTGCTAAACTTGACAATTCTTTATACTACGATGTATGATGTTATGTGAAGAATGTCTATAAAAAAAGTTTTCTATAATAAATAGTTTGGCACCTGATTTTTTTTTGAGGTGAGTTATGAGGAACTTTTTAAGATTTAGTTTTTTAGGCGTTTTGATTTTATCTCTTGTCTCTTGTTCCATGATGATTGAGGATTTGAAAAACTGTACCAAGGGTTCAAAATATTTGGTGCAGCATTACCAAGAAATTGTTGCGGAATACAAAATGGATGATTCCGAATACAAACAGACAAACCTGGATGCTGATGGGAAGCCTGTCTACGCCTTTTTTGAATCAGAAACACTGCGAGGGGAACCAGGCACTTTAACCAATGCGACTCCAAAATCTTACGACGGTTTTACATCCCAATCTTTTGAGCAGGAAATCATTGAAGAGGACGAATCCTGTGTTGTAAAAATCTATTATAATAGGAAGAAAGTTTGCGTCACTGTTGATATTGGGGATGGAATGTGGAATTATTCGCAGAAAAAACTGGACGATTCTGTTGCCGCTGATAAAACCCCTCGGACTGTAACAAAAAAATTTGGTTCGGCTACTGATTTGGATGCTTGGTTTGAATCTTCCGGAAAAAAAGGATGCGCCTTAACAAAGTTCAAACTGTCAGATGGTTCTGATATTCCTGTTCTGCCAAATACTTTTCCTGCTGATGATGAAACCTACACTGCTGTTTGGGAAGAAGGAAAACCAACTAACTATAAAGTGGTTCATCATTTTGAAAAGATTGGATGCCCCGACAACAGTATTGAATCCGATGAAAACTATGAAGTCCGTTCAGATTTGACTGCAACAAAACAGGGCGTTCCTGAAAATGAAACACAAACCCAGGATTCATCTGTCACTGTTCCAGGATTTACTGTAAAACCTCATTCCGAAAAAGAGATTGCCGCCAACGGTTCAACTGTTGTTGATATTTTTTATGTCAGAAATCCTTATGTCATAACGGTTTCCACTGACGAAGGACTTTGGAACTACGATGCTTGGAAATCGGATAAGAGTGTAAAGCAGGATACTGAATTAAAAACTCTGGACGGAAAATTTGGTTCGGAAATTGATTGGAGAATTTTAGGTTCTCTCAAAAAAACTGGAATGAATCTTGTTGGTCTAAAAGACGATGTTACAGGGGAAACTGTTAGTCGAAAAAATCTTCCACAAACAATGCCTGCAAAAAATATAAGCTACACAGCTCAGTGGACAAAAAAATCTGCAGTGGCTTATGAAGTCAGATTTATGACAGAAAAAGTTGGCAGCACAAATTCTGATGATCCAAAAAATTATGTTCTCCACAGTTCAGACAACAGCAAAACAGGAACACCTGAATATTTTACAGAAGCTGTTGCGAAAGAGATTCCAGGATTTACTGCAAAAGAAATTGTCCAGGAAGAAATCAAGGAAGACGGAACGACTCAGGTTAATGTTTATTACACCCGTGACTCATACAAAATTAGATTTGATTTGAACGGTGGTTACTGGAATTATTTGGACTACAGAGATAATAAATCTTTGTCTCCAGATTCTGCTGCAAAAGATTTGACTGGAAAGTTTGAAGAAAATGTTGTGCTCCCTGATTTTAGTAAAATTGGAAAAAGGGCGAACGATTTTGTTGGATGGAAAAATCTTTCCGATTTAAAAATCTACACCATTGGAGAACTGACAACGAATTTTGCAAAATTTAATTCATCCAATGTTGAGTTCCTGGCTCAGTGGGAAAAGGGTGAAGGTTTTGAATACACTGTTCACCATTGGTTTGAAAAAGTTGACAGCAAAGACAGTAGCAATAACTCAAATTATGTTCTGGATGATTCTTTGACACAAAAAGAACTTGGCGAAGAAATTGGTGACAATACGGAAGCGGTGGCAAAAACTGTCGAAGGATTTACTTCAAAATCTTTCAGCCAAAAGCAGATTGAAGCAGATGGAAAAACTGTTGTCGATATTTACTACACAAGAAATTCATCCAAATTTATTTTTGACGCAAACGGTGGAACAATTGATGGGCAATCCCAAGTCCAGGTCAGCGGAAAATTTGGATCGGTCTTTGATTCTTCAACAACACCAAGTGCAACAAAATCTGGTTGGACATTCGGTGGTTGGACTTACAACGGAAAGTTGGTGACAAATTCAAATCTGCAGCTTGAAAACCAAAGTTTCGCAGTGGAGGATAAAACTTTCCAGGCTTATTGGAAATCAACTGTTTCAGTAAAAACCGTTACAACTTTTGGCGACATTGGTTTGGTAAAAAATCAGACAACAGACAACGTGACTTGCTCAGTGACTTTGCCAATCGGTTATGAAAATGAAAACTGGACTTACAAATGGTATGTGGATGGAGTCTACACCAGCGATGAAAAAGTGTTCTCCAGAACCAACGGAATTTTAGGAAAAGGTGTCCACACAATCACATTGAAGGCGACCATGAACGGTCAAAATTTTACGGCAAGAGTGACTGCCACGGTTAACTGATTTGGAGGTGACTTATGAAAGCAAAGGCATTGTTTTTAGTTTCAATAGTATGTTTGATTTTTACTGGCTGCAACAGTTTTGTTGATTCATCCACCGACAGCGAACCAAGGTCAGATGGAAAGGTCATGCTTTCTGTTTCCGTTAAGGACAGCAATTCAAGGACGGCTCTTCCAACTTTTGACTGGAACGATTTTACTTACGAATTGATTGCAGTCCAAAATCCTGGAGAAGCAACACAAAAAGATCCTGAGACACTTTTTTCTTCAAGGGCTTATGGTCAACTGGTTCAGGGAATCCTTTTGGATGCGGCGAAATATAAATTCACTTTGAACGCTTACTGCAATTCCCAGAGAGTTTTGTCGGGAAATCAGACTGTGGATTTGTCATCCGGAAATACAAATCTGTCGTTTATGATGTACTCGGTTTCCGGCGGAAAGGGAAGTGCTGAAATCAAAATCACTTATCCAAAGGATAATCCTGTGGCAAAAATTGAGGCTTATGTTAGCGATTCCATTTTTGAAGAAAAGTCTGGGACCGAGCTTTCAAGCAAAATTGTTTCGGGAAAAAATGAATCGGTTTTTGCACCAACAAATCTTCCGTCAAACAAAGAGCAGTATGCAATTATAAAATTTTATGACTCCAACAATACTCTGATTTATTCTTGCGCCGAAAGTCTGATTATTTTGGGAGGCATTGTTTCAAAATCTTCCATTGAAATTACCGAGGAAGATTGGCACACATACATCTGCACTGTAACTTTGACAAAGGATGGAAGTGGTTGGTCTTCTTCTGGAAAAACAGTTTCCCTTGTGAACAAAACAAATTCCGCAAAGGTCTATCCTCTGACCGATTCAGCTGGTGGAAAATTTATTGCGTCTGTTGCCGAAGGAATTTATTATGTTTTCGTCAACGGAGAAAATACTGAAATTGAATTTAATTCAGTAAACAAAAATGTTGATGTAAATTATTTTACAGTTTCAATGGATGCCGTAAAAAAATGCAAGATGATTCCTGTTTCCGGTGGAATTGATCAGACTGAAAATATTGCTGTGGTTCAGAGCGGCAAAGATTTTATCTACAAAATATCTCTTTCAAGGGGATATGAAGTAAGCAATCTGGTTGTTAAGCAGAATGGTAATGCAGTTTCGGATGCTGATTTTGATAAACCGATAACAATTAACTCGATAAATCAGAGTACAAAAATTTTAGTTGATGGAATCAGTCCGATTGTTTATACAATTTCCTACAAAGATAACGACATTGATTTGGAGTCTTCCAAGCATACAAAACTTGCTTACTGGTTTGACTATGACAATTCGGCGAATGCAAACTCTTATGTTCCTCCAACAACATTCACTGTGGAAAATATGGTTGTGCTTCCTACCATTGAAAACATCAGAAAGGAAAACAATTATTTTGATGCCTGGACTGATGCAAAAGGAAAAATCATAATCACCACTGATGGAATCTATGAAAATCTGAATCTCTCTGCCACCTGGAGACCTGCACCAAAAGTTGACGACCAGAATAAAGTCATTTACGCAAACGGATTCAATCTTCTCATTGAAGGTAGCGACACAAAAAATTCTACCACCAATATTTTTGTTGATTACAATGGTGACGGAATAAAAAATCAGGATGACTATCAGATTACATGTCATAATATTACGACATCAAAGGATAATGATTTTACTGGTTACGAATTGAGAGCGGGAAGCGATGATGGTTCTTATGTTCCAAAATCAGATTTCACTTTCACTATGACAGGCGGAAAGATTTCTGCAATCTATGGTCTTAATTCAAAAACAAAAAAATATCCTAACAAATCAACTTTGAACATTAGCGGTACTGCACAGATTGGTAGCATTGAAGGTAAAAATACAACAACCAATCCCGACTCAACTACAACAACCCGCGCAACTTTGGTAAAGGGAATCATGCTGGACACTCTTTCTGCCGAGCGTGTTTTCATTGTGTCTCAGATGAACAATCTTACGGACACAGCAAAGACTCCTTATTCCGTGACTTGCGTTTCCGAATACATGTACGATAAAGAGAATGAACATATTGTGGCGGAAATCAACAACAGTAATTTTGCGACCCTGGCGAATTTCACTTGCTGGAATGTAAGGTTTGATAGCAACACACAAAAAAATAAATACACACAGATTCTCCTTGCCCACAAAGAGGAACTCATAAACAGTGTCACAAGAACTTATATCCGCATGGCAGATGATTCAGGAATTGTTTTGCCAAAGACCGATGAACTTGTGTGGGATGCGGACGAGTTTCATCTTGGTGCTGAATCAATCCGCAAACCTTGTTCAGTTTTCTCATTGGCCGTTGAAAATGGAACTTTCCGAGTTAACGAAAGAACAACAATCACCAACAACAAAAACGACAATGATTTGACTGTTGAAAAATCTTTGACCTACATGGCTCAACCAACGCCGCTGACTTATGTGGAAAAATTGAAGTTTGAAGAAAACTATGTTTACATGCAGGTTTTGTCTTCAGCTGATCTTTTGACTCCGGAAAGTGTTAACAATTTCTTGTCCCAGGTTTTCTTTAAAAAGATTGATGAATCAAAAGAAATAAAAATCTCTGTGAATATCGAAACTGTTCCTGCAAAATATATTTTGGGCAAAGGTGATGGTTTTGGTGGTTCCGAGTTTAAATATTTCAACGGAAGTTTCTACAAGAGATATTGCTATGAAAATGATGAAATTAAAACTGGTTATAAAGGTGTAGCACAAACAAGTGGCGCTAACAATGGTAAGACGCTCCAACTCATAAATTGGTCAAATTCATACAATAATGCAAAAAAGAAAACCTTTAATGGACTTGCGGGCTATTTGATGAACATTACTTCTGAAGTTGAAAACAACTATATCTATGACACATTCTATAAACTTCAACCAGATCAATTAAGCTGGGCAGGTGGAGCAACGTTTAATCCTGCGACCAAAACAACTGGTTTGCTTTCAGGAACTTCTGTTGATTGGTGGGACCAGGATGTGACTGTTGATTCTTCAGATGCATCTAAAGCTGGTGCTAGAAAAAAAGTTGGACAATGGTATTGGCAGGCGGGACCTGAAGCTGGAATGTGTTTCTGGAATGTGGCGGCTGGTAATAACGGAAAGATTGAAGGTGCATTCGAACGATGGAACAATGCAACTATTCATAAAGATGTTTATACATCGGATTTAAATTCAACTGATCCTACAAAACTGCTTAAAGGTACTGCAGGTGCTGAACCAAATGGAGCAAATGGCAACTTGACAAATGAACCTTGTCTTCAGTTCCTTGCAGGAAAACTTGCCCCATCTGGAACCAATTATTATTATGCAAACGGTTTCTGGAATAATTTAGCGGATGCGGCTACTTCAGCCAGTGGTTATGGTTGTACTGGTTATGTGGTTGAGTTCACTCCTTATGAAACCGAATACGGAAAACAAGTTGCCAACTATCAGGCAATCAAGAGAACTTCAGTCTACAAATGATTTTGGAGGACGGTTTATGAAAAAAATATTTTTGTCGATTTTAATTTTGTTCGCAATATCCTCAGTTGCCTTTGCACAAAAGGAAAGTAATTTTAGAATCGGTGGTGCTTTTGCTTTTGAAATGACCACCGGAGATTTAAGTGAATTTGTTGGAACTCATGTTGGTGGTGGTGTTCAGGCTGAATATGATTTGGGACTGTCCCTTCCGTCTTTTACGAAAGTTGGAATCAGTGCAAAAGTCATGGCAAACTTTGGTTCTTTGAAAGACGATATTCTTTTGTCCATGTGGAATCTGCAAATTGCTCCAGGAGTTTACGGAAGATTTGGTTTTGGAGATTTGGCAATTCAGCCGGAAATAAGTTATGGTGTGCAAATGAATTTTTTAAAACAAAATCCTGAGTACAATAACAAAATCGACAGCATGTATCTGGACCAAATGATTGAAGCCGCAGTTGGTATTAGATATTCTCCAAAGAAACTTTTGAATGGAGCGTTGGAATTTGGTGTAACACCGTTCTATGTTTTCTGTCCCGAAAAAAATTACAGCGCCAGTTATTTTGGTGCAAATGTTTTTGTGTTTTATAAACTGTAGATTTCAAAATCAGTTGAGGGTGTCTTAAAGATTTGAGATGCCCTTAATTTTTTGTTTAGTGATTTTTAGATAATAATTTTTCATAATAAAGTTTAAGCTTTTTAGATTTTCTTAATATTTGTGTGGTATAATGACTCTGGAAAAATTGTTTTAGATTTTCTGAAATCATATTAACAGGAATTAAGGATTATGAAAAATTTTATTTACGAAACACCAACCAAAGTTTATTTTGGAAAGGGCGAGGAATTGAAAGTTGGAAAACTTGTTGCCGAATATTCACCCAAAAAAGTGTTGCTTCATTTTGGTGGAAAATCAGCAGAGGCTAGTGGACTTTTGAATCGTGTCAGAAAAAGTTTGAGCGATGAAAAAATCAGTTTCGTGGAGCTTGGTGGAGTTGTGGCAAATCCTGAATTGGAATTGGTTCGCAAGGGAATTGAGCTTTGCAAAAAAGAAGGCGTTGATTTTGTTCTTGCAGTTGGTGGTGGTTCCGTTATGGATTCTGCAAAAGATATTGCCAACGGTGCAGCCAATCCTGATGTGGATGTGTGGGATTTTTCTTTGGGAAAATCTGTTCCGGCTAAAACTTTGAACAAAGGATGTATTCTAACTTTGTCAGCTGCTGGTTCCGAAATGTCAAACTCTTGTGTCATTACAAATGCCGCCACTGGTGAAAAAAGGGGATATGGATGTAGCGCCAACAGAATGAATTTTGCGATTGAAAATCCTGAACTGACTTACACTGTTCCACCTTATCAGACTGCTTGTGGTGCTGTTGATATTGCCATGCACACAATCGAAAGATATTTTTGTCCAGGGAACGACACTTATTTGACTGACTCAATTGCGGAAGCAGTAATCAAAAGTGTAATGAAAGCTGGAAACGATTGTCTTAAAAATCCGGAAGATTATGAAGCCCGTGCAAACATGATGTGGGCATCTTCTTTGGCTCACAATGGATTGACTCAGTGTGGTCGTGATTTTATGTTGGTGGTTCATCAGTTTGAGCATGAAGTTTCTGGAATGTACACTCAGGTTGCTCATGGAGCTGGTCTTGCTGCTTTGTGGTGCAGTTGGGCAAGATATGTTTACGATGCAAATATTAACCGATGGCTTCAGTATGCTTCAAGGGTTTGGAATCTGGATATTGATTTTGAGCATCCAGAAGTTACAATCAACAAGGCTATTGATTTGCAGGAACAGTATTACGCATCAATGGGAATGCCAACAAATTTGAAATCCTTAGGTGTAAAAGAAAGTGATTTGGAAAAACTTGCATTGGATTGTTCCCGTGGAAAAACCAGAACTCTAATCGGCGATAAACCTTTGGCCTACGATGATATTTTGAAAATCTATCAGATGGCATACAACGCATAAACCCAACGATAGGATTTTGATTATTTAAGGACATCTCTAAAAAATGCAAATTTTAAAGATGCCCTTATTTTTTTTCACCAGATTTTTACAATTTGATTTTTGGAAGGGGCTGGGATTTTTATTTAGTCATTTAATGAGTTGATTTGAACTAACGACCGGTAGTTAATTTCGCCCCCAAATGTGTGTCTGGAAATTTAACAATCGGTCCATCCAAAATCAACAGTCCACAAAACGTGTGGCGTGAAATTAACAATCGGTTGATAAAAGCTGTTTGATTTCGACAAGCTCAATCGGCACAGCAGGATCACCAACCCAGCCCCCAATGTGTGTCAGGAAATTTAACAATCGGTCCATCCAAAATCAACAGTCCACAAAACGTGTGGCGTGAAATTAACAATCGGTTGATAATGGCTGTTTGATTTCGACAAGCTCAATCGGCATAGCAAGACCACAAAAAAAGTTTTGTGAAATTAATAATCGGTTTTTCCAAAATCAAAAGTCGTGAAAATCGTTAGACCTGAATAAAGACCTGTGTTAAATAAAAAAATGTAGTAAGATAAACAATCGAATATAACACCGCACGATTCATAATCACTCTGCACACACAACCTTTGACTCCCGGACAACCTTGTTGAACTTTCCCAGTTTTATTGATTTCCATTGTTCCTCTGTGCCTTTAAAAATTATGGTGGAAAGTTTTTCGCAGAGGTGGAATGCTTTGCGGCCAATTATTTTTATGCTGGAGGGAAGTGTTATGCTTGTAAGTTTTTCACATTCGTCAAAGGCATGCATACCGATTTCATCAATGCTCTCTGGAAGATTTATGCTTAGAAGATTTTTGCAACCGTTGAATGTGTCTGGCCAAATTTTTGTGACTCCTTTTGGAATTGTGATTTCCTCAAGACTTCTGCAATAGTAGAATGCCTCTTTGCCAATATTTGTTATGCTTTCAGGAATGGAAATGTGTTGGAGTTTTTCACAAAGACCAAATGCTTCGACACCGATTTCAGTCGTCCTCTCAGGAATTTTTATTTCGGTCAAGCTGGAACATTTATAGAAGGCGTGATACCCAATTATTGTTACGTTTTCAGAAAAGGAAATGTGCTTAAGATTTTCGCAAGAAAAAAATGCTCCGTCACAGATTACAGTTGTCCCCTCAGGAATTTTTATTTCGGATAGGCTGTAGCAATTACAGAATGCCAAAGGACCAATTCTCTTCAGGTTCTTTGGAAGGACAACGCTTGAAAGATTTGAGCATCCAAAAAATGCACCCTTATCAATTTTTTTTACTGTTTTGGGGATTGTTATGCTTTTTAAATTTTTACATCCTAAGAAAGCGTCTTCTCCGATTATCTTTAGTCCGTTTGAAAGAATAATGCTTGTCAGATTCTCACAACTAGCAAAAGTTTGCCAGCTAATTTTTTCAACATTTTCTGGAATTGTTATGGTTTTTAAATTGGTACACCACCAGAAAGCCTGTGCCTTAATGGATTTTAAGTTTTTGGGCAAATCAACGCTTACTAGATTGTGGTATTTGAAGAAAGAGTGTGAGCAAAGTGTTTCAACAGTTTCTGGGACTGTGACTTTTGTGGAAGAGTGGTCGGTTATGTAAAGAAGGGATTTTTCATCGCCGGACATTGCCAAGCAGTTTTTTATTTTTAAGTTCTTGTGTTCTAGATTTTTTATGGCTGTGTTTTCAAAAACCAATGAACCAAATTTTATGGAGTTGTCTGGAAGATTTACCTCACTCAGTTTGTCGCAGTTACAAAAGGCATTTCCACCAATTGCTTTTAAACCTTCTGGAAGCGAGATGCTGACTAGACTTTTGCACGAAGCAAAAGCACAACTATCAATTTCGAGTAATGAGTCAGGAATATTTATTGATTCGAGTTTTTCACAATGACAAAAAGCACTGATTCCAATGTGTGTAAGACTTGAAGGAAGTTTTACGGTGGCAAGGTTTGTGCAACGCAAAAATGCAAATTTTTTTTATTTTTGTGACACCTTCTGGAATGACAACGCTCTCTAGATTTTCACATTCCCTAAAGGCTTCCTTCCAAATAATCTTCACGCCATCAGGAATAACAACACGACCGCCTTCACCAATATATTTTTTGAGAATCCCTTTTTCAATTATAAAATCATCGCTGGACATATCTGTAATATAGAAAGAAGTTTTGTGAGTGTCAAGTTGATGAATAAAAAAAAATTACCCCTCCAGAAAGCGTTTGAGAAACTTCACAGTTCTTAATAATAAGAGGAGGTAGAATTATGACATAGAAATCA
>JAZUEV010000570.1:0-3631 GCA_045640345.1 Treponema sp. | reverse complement strand
TATTTTCGCAATTATTGCAGGTTCCAGTGTTTTATTTGGGACAATTGAACTTGCTTTGCAAAATGTTCAGACTACAGGCAAACAAAAAGCTGAATTAATTTTATCAGGAATGTTCAGTTCTTTTGGAATAGTTTTTTCTGCATTGACAAATCAGCCTGATTCTTGCATTTTGTTTTTTGCATTGTTTGTTGTAAAAATATTGGTGGCATTGAAAACGCAAAAATAATTTTCAACCAAATTTTTATGACAGTTAACGAATGTGTCTCACAAAAGTTTTTTCCAAACTTTCAATTGTTAGTGAAAATGGATTTGCAAATGATTGTCGTAAAATTGATTGCATGGTCATATAAAAATTGTAACATAATTTTACTGAATAAATCATTTGAAATTCTTACGATTTTCTAAAACTAAAATTTTGTTATAAGATTTTTTTTCGTTTTTGTGCTATTTATTTTTTTTAACTTAATATATAATTGGATATAGAAAGGAACTGTTATATGGATAAAAGATTTTCAATAAGAAATTTGATTGGTTATTTATTTTTCGTTTTGATTTTTTTTGGAGCTTCGGCTTTCACTCTTTTTGTAATTGATGCAAAAATTTTTGGGTGGATTTTCTGGTCGATTTTTCTAATTGGATTTTCGATTTTTAGATTTTCAACTGCCTGGGAAAAATTGGTTGGTAAAAAATTTCGCTGGTTAAAAAAATTGGGACTCTATGTTTTAGCTTTGGTTGTTCTGCAATTTAATTCGATGATTTCAAGACCAAATTTAAAAGTGTCTTTCCGTGGAACTTTGGTTAGGGAGTTTATTCGTGAGGCTCGAAATCTTCCGATGATGAAAGGCGACGGTATGCTTTCTGCTGGTGCAGCACTTTCGTCAAAAGGTTCAGATTGGAAAGCTCCCGATGGATACAGTTACGAAAAAATTGATTGCGGTGTGCCAATTGAACTTTTGAAAAAAAATAATTCTAATTCTGACAAACTGATTTTCCAAATTCACGGTGGGGCTTATGTGATTGGCATGATTGATTCCTATAGAAATCAGGCTGTGAAATTTAGCAAACTTGTTGATGGTGCTTCAGTTTTGAACATTGATTACAGAATTGCTCCTGCACACGAATATCCTGCGGCACTGGAAGATGCACAAATGGCATGGGATTGGATTTTGAATAATGGATGGAAATCTGAGAATGTAACAGTTGTTGGAGATTCCGCCGGTGGAAATCTTGCGTTGGCTTTGTGTCTTAAACTGAGAGATGAAGGAAAATCTTTGCCTGGAAAAATTGTCTGTATGTCCCCATGGGGAGATTTGGCTGGTGAAGGAAAAAGTCACAAAGAAAATTTGTTCAAAGATCCGATGTTTGGTATTTCTCCCCACGACTGGAAAACTCCAAAAGATTTTGAACTTCCAAAACCAGTTTCGGGTGACGAAAAAAAGCAAAAATCCATGACTGCTCTTTACGCTGGAAACACCGACCCCCACGAACCATATCTTTCACCAGTCTTTGGCGATTACAACGATTTTCCAAAAATGCTGATTCAGGTTGGAACTTTTGAAGTGCTCCTTAGTGATAGCGAAACGATTTTTGAAAAAGCCAAAAATAGTGGCGTGGATGTAAAGCTCACCGAGTACGAAGGAATGTATCACGTTTTCCAACAAGCTGGAGATTTTATCCCGGAAGGAAAAAAGGCTTGGAAAGAAATAGCCCAATTCTGTAATCAATAGTCGAAAGATTGTTGATAAAAAGTGAAAAAAATCTTTGTCATCCTGAATTTATTTATGAACTAAAAAATCAGCAGACGTAAATCATCTGCTGAAAAAGATAAAAAATGATTTCGGGATGAATATCGTGATTTCAAAGAAACCCCTAAAAATTTCAATTTCTAGAGGTTACCTATTTAAAACAGTCACAAATTCAGAATCCGGTTATCAAACTTTGAATCCTGTTATCATTGAAACAACCTTGTCTGCTGCACTTTGATTTTTTTCTGTTGCATCCAATGTGGCCAGGGATTCGTCTTTCATTTCAATCATTGCCTTTGAGACTATGGATGATTGGTTCTGGGTCTGGACAGCGATTTCCTGCAGGTCGTTGATTTCCGTGAACAGATTTTCGCTTTCCTTTTGCATCTGGTTTGACGCATCCGTTATGGCACTTGTTGCGTTGTTTAAAGTATGGACGGTGGACAGGATGTTTTTTACTGCAATATTTTCTTCGCTCATGCTGCTTTGGATTTCTTTCATCAGTTCATCCATTTCGGAGATTCTTGAACCCACACCCTGCAAAGATTTTGTGGATGTTTCCGAATACGCAACGATATGGCTGATGGAATCTGTGACGGTGGCCAGAAGTTTTTTGATTTCCTTAGACTGCTTTGAGGATGTCTCTGCAAGAACCCTGATTTCATCTGCAACGACACCGAATCCTTTTCCATATTCACCGGCGTGGGCTGCTTCGATGGCTGCGTTCATTGCCAAAAGATTTGTCTGTCTTGCAATTTCGGCGATGGCTTGGTTTGCCATGGTCAGATTTTGTGATTGGTCGGCGATTGTTGAAATCTGTTCGTTTACTATGGTTTGGTTTTTTACTCCGCTGTCTGTTTCCTTCACAAGATTGTCATACTCGTCTGTAATTTTTTTAACCAACAGTGAAACGGAATCAATAGTTGCCGATATTTCCTCAATAGCTGTCGATGACTGCTGGATGGCGCTTCTCTGGTCCGTGATTTTTCCGTTTAGAATTTGGATTTCGTTTTCCACAATCCCCACACTGTCTGAAATCTTTTTGATGGCGGAACTCTGCTGATTGACTCCGCTACTGATTGAATCGACACTTGATACAGCATCACCGATGTTTGAAATGTGGGTTCCCATTTTTTCTTTTACCAATGAACTTGTATCGGTCAGGATTCCGCTTTCGTTTTGAAGATTTCCTATAAGTTGGTTCAGGTTGGAGATTACACTGTTACAATTTTTTGCCAGGTTCTCAAGCTCCAGTCCACCGTTCTCTGGAATCTTCATGGTAAGGTCAGCTTTTCCATTGGAAATCTTTTCCATTGCGTCGGATGTGTTTTTCAGCGAACCAAAAAGCATTTTCATCAGATAGAACAGGATTCCGCATCCACCAGCCAAAAGTACCACAGCGACAATTGCAATCTTGATGATTTCGGATGTCATTTTCTGAATCAAAAATCCTACGCTAAAGTCGCATCCAACAATTCCAACAATTTTTCCAGATGAATTTTTTATGCCCTGGTAAGTGCTGATTGCCCATCCCCATCCTTCTTGTTTGACAAATCCTGAGCAGTTCTGGCTTCCGTCGGTTATGGATTTTATTGGAGCCTTTCCCCATGATTCAAGGTCTTCTTCAGCTCCCAACGGAGAAAAATTGTCCTCGTCGCTTGGGTCGCAGCTACCGTCGATTACATATTTGTATGTGTTTCCGAACTTGGCCATGGTGAAAAGATACTCACATCCGATTTCCGTTTTCATGTTCAGCATCCAAAGTCTCAGGTCATCGTAATAGGGGTTGTCCTCGCTCATGTTTTGGGTGAACCTTTCAAATTCGTCTCCATTAATATGGTCAACCACTGTAGAAACTACCGGAGCTCCCTGCGATGCTGCAAATG
>JAZUEV010000569.1:0-13944 GCA_045640345.1 Treponema sp. | reverse complement strand
ACCCACGACCAGGAGGAAGCTCTTTCTCTTTCCGACAGAATTGCTGTTTTAAATGGAGGTCGGCTATCCCAATATGGAAGTCCTAGGGAACTATATTTTTCACCTGAAAATAGATTTACCGCCGAGTTTATTGGAAGCGTCAATTTTATTTTTGTTGATGGAAAAGAATATATGGTTCGACCTGAATGGATTCGCATTAAAAAAACAGATACATATTTTGAAAAAAAGGATAAATGGATTTTTGGACCTGAAGGAACAATCGTGTCGCAGGAATTTTTTGGAAACAGAATCCGTCACAAAATAAAAATCAGTCAAGGTATGATTTATGTGGATACTTTTTCAGTGGAGGATTGTGAAATCAAAAATGGAGATACAATCAAAACAGCTTTCGTAAATTGGAAAGAAATGTAAAATAAGTGGTATCTTAAAAAATGTTTTTTGGAACCTCCAAATATCCTGATTTTTGCTAACCCTAGTTGAAACAATTTATCAGGATATTTTGAAGTATGATTTTGATTCGTGCTGATGGGGTACATACCCGTACATCTTTGAAAAGTTTTTCTAGAGGCGCCCTTATTTTTTTCCACCAAAAATCTTGAATCCGCCGAAACTTTTTTTTTCTTTGGTGTTTGGTTTTTCGTCATCGGACTCTTCATCACCAGCTGAGTCTGATTCTTTTGAGCTAATGACTGTAAAACTTGGAGCCATGTTGTCGGGTTTAGATGAGACAACTGTTTTTTTTACATCGTCCAAAGCTTCATCCAAAATTCGCAGAGCCATGTTTACTGCCTTGTTTGCTTCTGGGCTGATGATGTCTGAAATTTCTTGCCAGCTGTCAAAAATCTGATTGTAGCCTTGGTTCATTCCGACATAACTGTCCCATGGAATTCTATCTGCCATTTATATCTCCTGTAAAATCAATTCATGTATGGTGCAAAAATTTGTGACCATATATGAAGTTCAATTTTCGTATGAACTTTATTGCATTATATACGACATAATAAAATTTGTTAAGTAAAATTATGGGAACACACAAAAATTTCATTTTTATATGTCCCATTTTATTATGGACGGCTCTAGGACTTACATAAGTCATTTGCTTGAAGTCACGCTCCAAAGCATGCAAGTCGGCTTTTCATTTTTGAGATTTATTGGGCATCTCTAAAAAGTACTTTTCAGATGCTTCCTATTTTATGAGGTTGTCTTTTTTTTGTGGCACAACGATTATAAGAACAAGAGACACCAGATAGGGTAGGGCCAATAAAATGGAGGATGGAATTGATGAAAAAATATTGGGAAGATTGACGCTTACATATTCGGCAATGGCAAACACAAAGACCGCCAAAGTGACAAGCACTGGATTTTTTTTGCCAAGGAATACCGCAGCCAAAGCTGTCCAACCCCTTCCACCAGAAAGTCCAGGAACAAATGAAGAAAGTCTTGTGGCATAGGCGCAGCCAGCAAGGGACGCACATAAAGATGCGATTATCCAGGAAATACATTTGTATTTGTCAGAAGAAATTCCTTGTGATTCAAGAACGTCAGAATCTGTTCCTGTTATTCTAAGTCTGAGTCCTGGTGTAATAAATCTTAATGAGCAGAAAAAAATCATAAAAACTATCAAACATATTGCCGACCCCAAAGTTTTTGCCATGAAGGGATCAAATTTGAAAGCATCTGAAATCAATACACCTCTTGTTCCGAAAATGACGGATGACAACAATGTTGTGATTGCACTGAAAATGAGATTCATCGCCAAAGATGTGAGAAAAATATTTGACTTGAGTTTAGTGGAAATTCTTTCCATCAAAAATGTCAAGGTGATAGAAATCAGGACAGATGCGATAGTTCCCAACGCAACGGAACCTGTTAGGACTGTAAAAGTATAGCACAAAAATCCTCCAAATCCTATTATTCCTTCCACGAACATTGCAAGTCTTCCGGCCAGTTCACTGCATAGCGCTCCAACCGTTATAAGCAAAAGAGGTGCAGCCATTAAAAAAATTGAAAAAAACACATCCATATTTACGCCTCCTTTTTATGGAATATTTTCTCCAAAGAATTTTTGTCCAGCACAAAAGGGATTGCCAATGCAAACAAAATACATCCTTGGATAATTCCACCTATGTCAAAACCGAATCCCTGAGTAAGGTTGACTCGACCAGCAGATGTATAAAGCCAGGACAGAATCAATGAAGCGGGAATTATTTCGAGGGGATTGTTCGATGCTATCAACGCCACACTCAATGCGTTCCATCCCATGCCGGAATAGAAACCGTTGTGGCAGGTAAAATATGTTCCACAAACAGCCATCATTCCTGTCAAAGAATGAAATGCCCCTGACACGGATAGTGAAAAATAGTTTGCTTTTGAAGACGAAAGACCTGAGTAAGAAGCAAAAAGTGGAGCAGTTCCCCACAGTTTCATTTTATATCCCAGGGATGTTTTTGAAAGTATAAAATATGTAGCCACACAAAATGCAATCGCCACAAAGAAACTGGATGTCAAAGGCGAGGGAGGTAAAATGGAACGGAACTTGAATTGTTCTTTTATATATGGAAGTGCCAAAAGATTTTGAGATGTGCTGCCTTTTAAATAGTTTATTGCTCCGTCAATCAATGGTATGGCTGCTGAACTTGCCAAGAATGTTGTGAGCAAGACCTCCGCACCCCTAATTTCCTTTAAGAGAGCAGAAAGTGATGCCATAAGCGCTCCAGCCAAAACAACTGCTGTCAATGCCAAAGAAAATTGAATCCAAAAAGGTATTGCCATGTCCTTTGAAAGAATAAGTCCTGCCAAAAATCCACCAAGATAAATTTGACCTTCTCCTCCAAGATTTGTGTTTCCACATTTCATTGCTATTGATGCACCAAGTCCAGCAATCATTAAAAATGTTGAGGAATTAAGCATGGACCCAAAATAATATTTATTTGTGAATGTCCCCGTGAATAAAAGACCAAGGGATTGGGCAGGGTCTTTTCCAAAGATGCAGATTATAAGTATACAAATAGCAAGTCCAAAAAGAGGATAAATTATCTTGTAAAAAGGAATATTTAATTTTTTCATTGGTCCTGCTCCTTTTTTGCTTCCGATATATCTTGGAATCTGTCAAAAGACAGTTTTGTTCGGCCGCTTTCCATGGTATAGACTTTTGAACAAAGTGTCATAGGAAAATCTGCTGCTCCAATAATTAGGATTGCTTTTCCTTTCTTTGCAAGGCTATCAATTTTTTTAGACAGCTGCGATTGGGACATAATATCCAGGCCGTGCATTGGATTGCATAAAATTATAAGGGATGGATCTGTGGAAAGCTCTCTTTCAAGAACAAGTCTCTGTAACATTCCTCCGCTTAGATTTCTACATTTTTCTTCCGGCTGTATATTGACTTGAGCTTTCTGAATAAGATTCATGGCATTTTCTTTTTGTCGATGGATCGGACAATAAGAACCAAGCATTTCTTCGACAGTCAAATCTGGATTGGATGCCCTGAAAATTTTGTCCGAAGGAACTATGGCACAACCTTGTCGCCTTAGAAAACTTGTTTTTAGTTTTTTTAGTCCCAAATTTATTTTTGTGAAATCCTTTTCATTTTTATAAAAACTCAGATATCCTTTGGCATAGGAACAATTGATTCCCGAAACCAAATCTTCCAATGTTCCGATTGCTGCTTCCTTTATGCCGGAAACCGCCGTTATTTCTCCATAGTTTGCAACAATA
Organism: Treponema sp.; assembly: GCA_045640345.1. GTDB lineage: Bacteria > Spirochaetota > Spirochaetia > Treponematales > Treponemataceae > Treponema_D. Next base: position 10,227 of record JAZUEV010000569.1, on the reverse strand, counting down.
CTTGCATCCAGGAGCGCTGGCTTGTCCTTTGGTCTGTTGGATACTTTTTCAAGAACCAGGCAGGGAGATTTTTTTGTTGCAGGAGCAGGAAATTTTTCTTCGGTTTCTGTTGCAGCGGAGAAAGAATCCTTTGATAAAAAATCATCCACTTTTTTTGAACCATCGTTTACATATGTGGATTGGAGTTCTCCTTCCTTGAGTATTGTTATATTGTGGCAGTATTTGTTTGCTTCTGAAAAACTGTGGGTAATTACCAGTATTCCAACTCCTTTTTCCGCCAGTTCTCCAAGATTTTTGTATAATGTCTTTCGTTCGTCCAAATCCAAAAATGCAGAAGGTTCATCCAGTATAAGAAATTTTGGTTGATGCATTAAAGCTGTTAAAAGGGACACATAGAAACGGTTGTTCCCACCCATGTCCTTCACATAGGTTCTAAGCTTCAAACCAGGTGCCCACTGTTTTTTTAGGAGTCTCAAATCTTTTGGAGCCCAAAGAGGGAAAAAGAATCCGTTTTTCTTTCTAGCAAAAAGCATAACATTTTCGTCCGCCGTAAGATAGTTCGAAATTACAGGACGCTGGTTAACAATTACAATGCCCCTTTTTAGAGAGTCTGCGGGTCTTGAAAAATCTATTTTTTCCCCGTCAATCAAAATATCTCCAGAACTTGGTCTTATTTCACCTGATATTATTTTTGCCAGGGTTGATTTTCCGGCTCCGTTTTCTCCCAATAGGCCATGAATTTTTCCCTCCTCAAAATCAACAGTAATATTGTTCAAAGCGGTTTTCAACTTAAAATTCTTTGTGATTTTTTGGAGAGAGATTTTCATGGCAAAGTCCTATTAGTTCCAACTTACAGTTTCTGGGAGAACTTTCTTTCCGCTGATCAAATCGTCAACCAGGGTAGACATCTGTTTTCTTATATCCTCTGGGACTGTATCCAAATAGATTGGGTCGTCCTGGATGTACTGAATATATCCTTCTTTCATTCCCACATATCTAGTTTTTCCCCACTGGGTCTTTCCGTTCAAATAATCAAGGACAGCTTCTTTTGCGGCAAGCTTCTGGTTTGTTGAAACTGATGCAACAACAGTCCCCTTTGCTTTTGCGAAAGAGTTTTCATCGATAAATGTCAACTTGATATCGTGCTCCACTGATGCTGCCAAAACACCTTGGCTGGCTCCACCACAGATTGGAAGAATTGCATCCACTCCCTGACTTGCCAAGGCTTCTGTAATTTCTGCACCCTTCGATGCGTCATACCAGTTGCCAACGATTCTAAAATCACAGCTCGTTCCCGGAAAAGCCTCGATTGCACCCAGGTTGTAGAATGGATACAAAATGTTGTTCATAACTGGATATTCCTGTGCGGCAACCAATGCAACCTTGTGGGACTTTGACATAAGGCTGCTCATGTATCCACAAAGATATGTCTGTTCTCTCTGGTCGTAACTCATGCAGGAGATGTTCTGATTTCCATCCAAGGCACCGTCAAGCATGATATATTTCTGGTTTGTAAACTGTTTTGTAAGCTGGTCCGCCATTTCTGGAAGGGAAGGGTTTGATGAAATGATAACATCGTAAGTTCCATTTGCTGTCAAAGCTGTCAACTGTGTGGCCCATTCGGCTTGGTTGGTTCCAGCTTCCATGACATAGATTTTTGCCTTCATGCTTTCGTCGGTTATATTTTTGTTGTATTCATCAATTCCATCCTGGACACCTGCCGCAAGATTCGCATAGGTAGGGGAGTCTGCCATTATTCCTGGAACGAACACTGCAACTGATGGAGCTTTTGTGGACTGTTTTTTTTCTGAGCATCCAGTAAAAGCAAGGAGAGTTGCAAAAGATGCCAAAAAGATTTTAAGAGATTTTTTCATTTTATGCCTCGTTAAATTATTGATACAGGACATTTCTAAAAATATTTGGACAGCTCTAAAAATGTTTTTCGAGTTTCCCCATATTTCATCCTTGTTTTATATAATATAGTTTTGTTAGGGACTATTGTCAATAGGTTTATATAAAAATTTATTTGATTTCTGAAAAATATAAATAAAAAAACCGACCTGGATAAATTTCCAAATCGGTCTCTTCTGCCTAATTTGATTCTACTGCTGCAAACTTTCTTCCATATTCTTGTTCATTTTCAACAGAAGGGAAAGCAGTGTATCCTTTTCTTTTTCAGTGAATCCATTGAAACTTGCTTCAAGAAGCTGACCTGAAATTTCAGCTGTAAGTTTGTTCATCTTCTTGCCTTTTTCGGTCAATGAAATCAACTTCACGCGGGTGTCCTTGTCGTGGACTCTTTCGCTTACCAAACCTTCTTTCAACAATTTTCTGATAAGAACTGTTGTTGTGGATTTGTCACGATTGATTCTATCGGCGATGTCCTTTTTTGAAAGACTGTCTTCCTTCGAGAGGATGTACAAGATGAATCCGTGTGAAGAAACAAGCTTGCTGCCTTTTGGGAGTCTTATATTTGTAAAATCAGCAGTAAGTGCATGAACTCTTGATATCAAATTAGGTATAGTTTCTTTTGTGTATTCCATAATTGAATTATAAACTGCTATGAAAAAAAATGCAAGGAATAAATCTTAATTTTTTTTAAGAAATCCTATTTTATATATAACTTTTTTATTGACTTGCTGATAATTTTATTCTATATTATTAACATGTTCAAATTCTTTCTGAAAAAAAATTTTGCTGACATCTGGGACAATCTGTATCATCTGCTGATTGTGAATCTTGTTTATATTGCCCTGGGAGTGATTTCTTTTTTCTCTCTCAAAGGGATTTTTAAATTGCCCTTGGACGATTCCATGAAAAATTTGATAATGATTCCGGCTGTCTTTTTGTTGAGCGCCCTGGTTCATGTTTTTATATTCGCCCAAGGAAAAAATTGCGAAAAGATTTCAAAATATGAAAAACCGCGTCTTGAAATTTATTTCGGCAATCTAAAATCTTCTATTAAAGATGGTATTCTGTACGGACTTTTTGTGGCTCTTCTTTTTGTGGTGGCCGTGGTGAGCATTCCTTATTATTTCAACATGTGGCTTCCTGCTGGCGGTGAAAAGGGGAATTTTATGGGACTTTTGTGCATGGCCTTGGTTTTTTGGGCGGAACTGATTTCTCTTTTGGCCTTGCAATGGTTTTTGCCTATCAGAAATTTGTTGCACAATGATTTCAAGAAGTGTCTAAAAAAATCCTACATAATTTTCTTTGACAACCTGGGATTGTCCATTGCGGTGGCTTTTGTGGGGCTTGTCAATCTTCTGATTTCGATTTTTACTGTCGGACTTGTTCCTGGACTGTCGGGATTGCAGTTGACTGTCACAGATGCCCTGAGGCTCAGGCTTTATAAATATGATTGGTATGAGGTTAACCCTGGCATGACAAAGGAGCAGAGAAAGGAGATTCCCTGGGACGATCTTTTGGCAAGCGATAAAAAACTTTTGGGAAACCGTTCAATAAAGAGCTATCTTTTCCCGTGGAAGAACAGTGTATTGTCCGAGGATTGATTTTGGATTGTGTCTGGGGTTCTGCTTGTGCCCTAGATAAGATCTTGTTTTTTTGTTATACTGTTCTTTGAAACCTCTAAAAATTGCAACTTTTGGAGGTGACTTTGAAAATGCGATGATTTAAGCCTTGTAATTTCAATGCTTAAAACTCGTAGGCATCTCTGAAAAGTATTTTTTTAAGATGCCCTTTTCACTGTAATTGGAGAAGTCATAAGACTTTTGTTTGTGGCTACCTCCGATTGAGTAAGAAGCTAAAGACCTGAATTTGGTGGGTCTTAAATTCGGATGCAACCTCGTCCAGATTTTTAGGGGTTAAACAAATAAAAACCTTCCGCTTGGTTGGTTTAGGAGTTATATTATGGCAAACGAGAAGACGGTTGATCATTCATGTACATTGGATAAAATCATCAGCCTATGTAAGCGCAGAGGATTTGTTTATCAGGCCAGTGAAATTTATGGAGGCATGGCAGGTGCTTGGGATTATGGTCCCCTTGGAGTAGAATTTAAGCGCAATATCCAGAACGCTTGGTGGAAGGAAATGACCCAGCTTCACGATGATGTTGTTGGTTTGGATTCTGCGATTTTCCAGCATCACACAACATGGAAGGCATCAGGTCACGTGGATCACTTTTCGGACCCAATGATTGACTGTCTTGAATGTCAGGCCCGTCATCGTGCGGACAAATTGATTGAAGACTTTGTTGCTGCCCATCCGGACAAGGCTCCAGGAAAACCTGTTGACACCATGACCCACGAAGAGATGAAGGTCTATATTGATGAGAACATCAACTGTCCGACTTGTGGAAGCACAGAAAGAAAATACACTGCTGTCCGTGAATTCAACCTCATGTTCAAGACCTACCAGGGACCTTTGGCCGATGAATCACATTTGGTTTATCTCCGTCCTGAAACTTGTCAGGGTATTTTCACAGATTTCAAGAGCATCGTTCAGTCTAACCGCATGAAGATTCCATTTGGAGTTGCGCAGGTAGGTAAGTCTTTCCGCAATGAGATCATCTTCAAGAACTTTATTTTCCGCACCTGTGAATTTGAGCAGATGGAAATGGAGTATTTCTGTAAGCCAGGCACAGAGGATGAAACATTTGAGCGTTGGAGAAAGGACCGTTGGTCATACTATCTCAAGTACGGTATCTCAGAGAAGAACCTCAAGTGGCATCACCATGACAAGTTGGCTCACTACGCAAAAGATGCATACGATGTCACATACAATTTCCCAATCGGTTTTGAAGAAGTGGAAGGAATCCATTCACGCACAGACTTTGACCTTTCCCAGCATCAGGAATATTCAAAGAAAGATATGTCCTATATCGACCAGGATGACGGAAACAAGAAGTATGTTCCTTATGTAATCGAAACATCCGCCGGTCTTAACCGCAATTTCCTTATGTTCCTTTGTGAAGCTTATGAAGAACAGAATGTTTCAACGGAAGAAGGAAAGGAAGACTATCGCACGGTTCTTCACTTGGACCCACGCTTGGCACCGGTCACAGTTGCAGTTCTTCCATTGATGAAAAAGGATGGTCTTGCAGAAAAGGCACAGGAAATCCGCACATTCCTTAAGGAAGAGTATGTGACAGACTATGACCAGAGTGGAACAGTTGGTAAGCGCTACCGTCGCCAGGATGAAATCGGTACACCATTCTGCGTGACAGTTGATTATGATACTATCAACGAAAAGAAGGACGACGGTACTCCAAACGAAATGTTTGACACTGTGACAGTCCGTTTCCGTGATTCAATGGAGCAGGAAAGGGTCAAGCTTTCTGAACTCTCTGGATTTATTCACAACGCAATCCGCAACTACAAGCCAGTAGAAAAGAAATAAATCTTGGGGCAGGGTTATGGAATTTTTGGCATTGGGGAATACCGGACTTTTGGTGAGCCGAACAGCATTTGGAGCCATGAGCTTGGACTGTCAAAGGATTCAATCCTTGGGAGAGCAGGCCGAGCAGACTTGTTGTGCATTGGTCAGAAAGGCCTATATCGCTGGGATGAATCTTTTTGATGTGTCCCATACGAAACCCCTTTGCGAAAAAAGACTTGGCTTTGCCTTGGGCGGTATCCGTGAGAATGTGATCATCTGTTCAAAATCCACGGCCCAATGTGTATCTGATTTACGCATGGATATTGATGAAAGCCTTGTAAATCTTGACACAGGTTGGATAGACATTTTTATGTTGGATGAACTGAATCAGGTTCCCACGGATTCTTCTCCCGACAGACTTTATTCCGAGCTTGTTAGGTATAAGTCCCAGGGAAACATAAAATATATTGGATACGCCACTGAAGATATTGAGCTTGCCGAAGAAGCTGTGGTGTCTGGACTTTATGATGTGGTCCAGTTTCCTTTCAACATGTTGACCGACAAATCTGTGGAAAACGTGGTAAATCTTTGCGCGGAACATCAGGTGGGGTGTATCGCTTCACAACCTATGTGCAAGGGACTTATAACAAATGCTCCTCTGGCTTTGGGATTTTTCCAGCAGTATGAAAATGTATCTCCAGTGTGGGGCGTGCAGGATATGGAGGAGCTGGAAAATCTTATCTACCTGAACAACCATCCTCCAAAAATCGACCAACAGTTCCTGGATGAAGTTGAAATGCAGAGAAACCTTTTCAATTGAAGGCACTTTAAAACATCTAGGCTATAAAAAAAATTCCCCGGGACCATTTTCATAATCCACAGGGAACGTAGAATTAATTCTCGCTTTCGTTTTCGGATGAAGGTTTTGCGTTCTTATTCAAAAGTTCTTCCGTCTCTTTTTTGTTCAAGACCCTGACTATCTTCAGGTCCGTGTTGTTTGTCTGGACAGGCACCACATTTCCTTTGCCCAAGATATGGACAATCGGATTTGTTGGATTTGAAGGAAGAACATCAACGACCTGGGCCGTCTCTCCGTTTGCCAGATGCACGTAAGCTCCGATTGGATACAATGAAAGGCTGTACAAAAGTCCCTTCAAGACCGTGTCGTCGTACATCTTTTTTTCGTTCTTCATCATCTCGATCATTGCGTCATAAGAGGTTCGGGCTTCCTTGAATTTTCGTGGAGCGGTTATAGCCTCAAAAGAACAGGCGACGGCAATAATCTTTGCATAAAAAGAAATTTTTGCTCCCATCTGATGTCGAGGATATCCTGAACCGTTTTCCCTTTCGTGATGGTCCAATACACCCAAAAGAATAGGCTGGGAAAATTTATATTCCTGCAAAATATTGTAGCTCAAGAGAGGGTGGGTCAGAATCTGGTTTTTTTCTGCAATCGTCAAAGGCTTGTTGTTGATGTACAGCTGTGGAGAAATTTTCAGCATACCGATTTCGTGGAGCATGGTCGCCACACCCAGTTCAACAATCTTTGTCTGGTCCATCTTCAGCTGGAAACCGATTGTCACAGCCAAAATCATGGAGCGGATACTGTGGTATACCAAGAAATTTTTGTTGAAGGCTTCCGTGTCCGGTGTGATTCGCAGGATATATCTTCTCTGTTCCTTGATGAAATCGCACATGACTCCAACTGTTCCAAAAATCTCGTTCTTCTTGAATTCCTTGTGGGTCGCGTAGAAAGTGTAGACCGTGTTGATGTAGGATGCAAAAACGTCATAGACTTCCTGGACCAGCTTCATTTTTTCATCGTCGGTCAATTTTTCAGACTTTTTCTGTTCAGCCTTGTCCAGAACTTCTTTTATGGCAGGGAAAATTTCTTCAGCCTGTGGTTTGCTTGCCTCAACGATGACTGGACTTGGTTTGGGTTCGTCATCCATATCAAAAAACACTTCCTCTGTCTGGGAGGCGATGGTCTTTTTCTTTTCTTCGGTGATTTCCTGGCTCATGGATTTCTGAACCATCTTTCCTTCTGAATAGACTGATGTGAAATTCCAAAGAAGAAGCGCCTTGATCATCTCGCTTGGCAGGGGACAGTTAGCTGGACACAAAATAAATTGCTTGTCTATCATAAGGTCCGATGAATATTCGGTATTTGCTTTCAAATCTCCAACGCTGAATGTTTCCATACAATCCCTCATTTGTCGAGTGTTGTGGTCATCCCTAAAAATAAAATTTCCAGAGACTCCATTAAATTCCTGCAGAAGTATTGGGCCTCTTTCTAAAAAACAACAGGAATCCATTTCATTTATCGGCAGATTTTATGATTTTATGAAGTTTTTTAGAGACGCACAATGAATGATACCCCGATGATTGCGTCGAAGTTCATTCATTTGGATAATTTTTGGTATACATAAGGGAGTTTCTATAAATTTAAGCTCGACATTCCCCCTGTTAGACATTCCCTTGTCGCCAAAATTTGCAATCTATGGAGATTTCCTAGGGAGTTGTTAAAAGTTGCCCAAAAAAAAAGAACCAAGACAGACCCTTGGTTCTTGTGGATTACAAATCTATACAACAGCCGTCTGGACGTCGATTTGACCCGTCCGTTGTATGTGATTCCCATCAATTATATTTTCGGTTTTATGATTTTGGACTTTAGAAAAATTTGAAGAAATTTTGGAAAAAATTGAGATTTTCTTAAAAAAAACAACCTCCGCCTATGGAAAATTCCTTGGACGAAGGTCGATAGGGTTTTCTATTTTAATTTAGTACCACATTTCGCTCTGGTCTGCCCAGTCGATGATTTCCTCAGGCTTGAAGAACAGATTGATTTCTCTTTCCGCGCTTTCATCACTGTCTGACGCATGGATAATATTGTGGGATGTGTGGGAACAGAAGTCGCCACGGATTGTACCAGGCATAGCTTCAGAAGGCTTTGTTGCTCCGGTCACTTTTCTAACCAAAGTCACACAGTCATCACCCTGCCAAACCATTGCCACTACAGGTGCGCTTGTAATATATCCCACCAGCTCGTCATAGAATCCCTTTCCCGCATGCTCGGCGTAATGCTTTGAAGCAAGTTCTGTAGAAATGTTCATCATCTTCAGACCCACCAGCTTGAGACCCTTCTTTTCAAGGCGACTGATAACTTCGCCAACCAACCTGCGATTTAAAACTCCAGGCTTCAACATTGCAAAACATCTTGTACTCATGGAGAAAATCTACCATATAATAGATTATTTTTCAAGACATGGAATAGGAACATCTTTGGTGGATAGAAATTTTTGATATTTAACAACAAAACACTTTGAATTATTTTGTTTTGGGTATATAATGAAGGAGATATCCTTAAATTTTTTACCGTGAATCTGCTGGAATCTTTTAAGTTTTGGCCTACGGTAGTTTTCAGTTCTGTTGGAGCGGTTCAAAATTATGGATGTCCCGATTTAGGAAAGCTCTAGAGATTGATTTTTTAGGGATTCCCTCAGTAGAGAGAAGTATTAGATTTAGCAGAAGGTGTTTTTATGGATTCAAAGACAGTAGGTATCATTGGTGCAGGTGCTTGGGGAACTGCCGTGGGTACTGCATTGGCTCGTGGTGGTCATGTTGTTGAAATCTGGGCTCTGGAAGAAGATGTGGTGGAGTCAATCAACAAAGAGCACGAGAACAAAAGATATTTGCCTGGATTTGTTTTGCACGACAACCTTACTGCGTCATCCGATATAAAAAAGGTTGCAACTGCTAAGGACTTTATCATTATGGGCAGTCCGTCCCTTTATCTTGCGTCCACCATCAAGCAGTTCGTTGATGTCCCGAATATTGTGGACGGAACAACGGTCATAGGTGCTTTGACCAAGGGATTTGTTCCAAGTGACGATGGAATGCCGCGCTTTGTTCTGGATACCATTGAATCAGCTTTGCCTGAGTGCTATAAGAATTCCACAGTCTATATTGCAGGTCCATCCCACGCGGAGGAAGTTGCCATGGGAAAAATCACTGGACTTATTGCATCCTCCGAGCACCATAGAAATGCCATTAACATGAGGGACCTTCTTCGTGTTCCAGGGTTGGTCGTCTATGCGTCTTTTGATACAATCGGTGTCCAGGTCTGTGCTGCTGTTAAGAATGTTATAGCCGTCATGTATGGAAGTCTTGATGCTTTGACGGAGACCAGCGATATTTTTGGCGACAACACTGAAAGTCTTTTGATGGCGGCAGGCTTGAACGAAATACAGACCATCGGTTTTGCCATGGGGGCGACCCATCCACAGACATTCACATCCATAAGCGGGGTAGGTGATTTGGATGTCACATGTAAATCAAAATACGGTCGCAACAGAAGATTCGGCCAGGACATTATCAAGACTGACATGCTGGAGAGGTTCAAGGATTTGGACGACCTTATTGCCAATGTAAAGACTATCGGTTATTTGCCTGAGGGTGCCATTGCCTGTAAGTATGTTCACCAGATCGCCGTTGAAAAAAATCTCAAGCTTCCAATCTGTGATTCCCTCTACAGTCTTTTGAATAAAGAAAAAACTGTAGATGAATGTCTCATGGATTTGATTGAGCGAAAATAGACAGCGAATGGTTGGGGATTCTAAGAATTGTGGTTTTTGGATATGCCCCAATCGATATTATGCAATTATATAGAAGAAAACGTGTTGGGACTTTTGTTTTTGAAGGACCATTAAAAAATTTGACCGGAGAAAAAAATGTTAGAGAAGATAACAGGTACTTTTAGCAATATTATGAAGACCCTCAGCGGTAAATCCAAGATTACTGAAAAGAACATCGAGGAAACCGTCGAAGAAATCAAGATGGCCTTGCTTGAGGCTGACGTTAACCTTAGAGTTGTCCGTCGATTTGTAAACA
>JAZUEV010000568.1:0-2163 GCA_045640345.1 Treponema sp. | reverse complement strand
ACCTTTTTTTCAAAAATGAAAAAAAATATTCTAATTATTGTTGTTTTGTTTTTTTTCATATTCTGCTATCCAAATGAAATTTCTGGAGACATCATAACCAGTGGCGGATACTTGTTTTTTGACTTTGATAAATCCCTGTCCTATTCCCATTTAAATTTTGATATGGTTTCAAAGAATGATGAAGAAGCTCTTTGTCTAAAAGGATTTTATCTCTACGGTTCCTCGGATATGGACCTTCTAAATGGAAAACTGAATCTTGGAGGTTTATCATCCCGCTATGAAAATAAAAAATGGTCATTGGACTTTGGGTTTTCTTATTTTCTGCTGCCTGGCAAACTTCATATTCTAAATGAAAAACCAAGGTTCGTTCTAACGGAAACAAGTGGTGTGGAACTTTCTTTTGGAGGAACATATAATTTTACCTCGGATTATAAATTGAATACAAATTTTTTATTTGTAAATTCAAATGTCCAGTCTGGAGATTTATATTACTTTTATGGAAAGCCCGACAATTTTAATTTACTGGGCGGTATTGTCGGTTTTTCGTTCCCCCTGGGTTTTGAACTTTTATCATTTGATTCAACATTCTTTTTTGATATTTTGACAAATGAAAATGTTGATTTAGGGAAGGGCAGTGGTAAAATTTTTTCTGTATTCATTGCAAAAGATTTTGATTTGCCTTTTGGTGATTATTCAAAAACAGTTCCGTTGATTGGAGTCGTTTATGCTGATTTTAATGGAAATTGTTATGTGACAAGCGTAACCCAAAAATATGCTTTTTTCCTATACAAATATATCGGTGGAAACATTTCTGAGTCAATCTGTGCTTTTGCTATCGGAAATGATTTTTCATTTGGGATAGGACGATTTGATTTCTTTTTTGGACTAAATTATTTTATTGTTGCTATGAACAGTTGTCCTGGAAATTATAGTTATCAATACAAAAAAAATTTGTTTTACGATGGAAGTTCGGATGAATCGAATCTTGAAATTCCAACCCTTTTAGCGACCCAAGGAATTTTTGGGTATATTAGTGCCTCTTATAATTTCCAATGTACAAAAAAATTGCAACTTGATTGTACTCTTGATAAAAAAATAATATTACCGTTGAAAGTCCCTGGAAAAGACAGTTCTGATTTTTTTAATTCTAAAGATATTTCTAGAGATATATGGAAAAATATTGTTAAAGCTTTATTGTCTGGTACAAGTCTTTCTGTGAACCTAAAGTTTTAGTGAACTTCTATAATTTATGAATTAAACAATTGGTTCTATTGTGAGATATTTTTCATTATCGCTAAGAAAAAAAATCTTTAACTATAACTTTTATCTGGAAAAGAGAATGCCACTTGACGTAAGCATCGAGGTGTGCACCCCATCGGTTCAAATCAAATTTTTTGCCCCCCTCAAGATAGTCGTCCATAATGAATTGAACTACATCCACTTTTATGATATAATATCATGGCTATTTATTGTGCTTGGAGGATTTATGGCAGAAATTGAAATACTGGATTCTACTTTGAGAGACGGTTCCCAGGGTGAAGGAATCTCTTACTCGGTTCAGGACAAGATTCATATTGTGGAAGCTTTGGATGAACTGGGTGTTAAGTATATTGAAGCTGGAAATCCTGGCAGCAATCCAAAGGATATGGAGTTTTTCCAGAGAGCCGCAGATTTGAAACTTAAGAATGCAAAACTGGTTGCCTTTGGTTCCACCCGCAGAAAAGGAATCAAGTGTTCGGAGGATGCGAACCTTCAGTCACTTTTGGTGGCCGGAACAGATGATGTGGTCATTTTTGGTAAAAGCTGGGACTTCCAGGTGACCGATGTTCTTCACGCCACATTGGAAGAAAATCTGGAAATGATTAAAGACACATGTGAATTTTTGAAAAGCAACGGTCGAAATGTAATCTATGATGCGGAACACTTTTTCTCAGGATACCAGGCTAATCCAGAATACGCAATGAAATCTCTTCAGGCGGCGGTTGATGGTGGTGCGTCTGTTTTGTCTTTGTGCGAAACAAAGGGTGGATGCATGCTTCAGCAGTGTTACGAAATCACCAAGGCCGTGGTTGAAAAATTTGGTAAATCCGTTAAGGTTGGAATACATACACACAACGACTCTGGTCTGGCTGTTGCAAATTCACTTATGGCTGTATCGGCCGG
>JAZUEV010000567.1:0-6508 GCA_045640345.1 Treponema sp. | reverse complement strand
CATTCTGAATGGAAGGCAACAATTTCTCAGTGGGAAAAAGTTTATCCAAAAATTTACGACGAGAATCCAAAGGACTCTATCAATCCTAAGTTCATCTGTGAATGTGTCCACAAGATTGCAGGAGACGACACTTTTATTACTACCGAGGTTGGTGAACATCAGCTTTGGACAGCCCAGCATTATCCATTTGAAAAGCCAAGGACATTCGTTACTTCTGGTGGACTTGGAACAATGGGTTTTGGAACAGGTGCAGCCATTGGTATTCAGTTTGCAAATCCAAAGGGAAGGGTCGTTGATATTGCGGGAGACGGTTCTTTCCGTATGAACTGTAATGAACTTGCCACAATTTCCCACTACAATTTGCCTGTTGTGATTGTTGTTGTGAACAATGGTACTTTGGGTAATGTTAGACTTTGGCAGAAAGTTTTCTACGGAGAACGATACAGTGCAACAACTTTGGATTTTGGTCCAGATTGGGTAAAATTGGCGGAAGCTTATGGAATTCAAGGATACAGGGCAAGCAATGCAGAGGAATTTGAGAAAGTGTTCCAGCAGGCATTCTCCAGTGGAAAGGCTGCCGTCATTGATGCAAAAGTTGATATCGATGTTCCTGTTCTTCCAATGGTCCCTGGTGGAAAGGCGATCTACGAACAGATCATGGACTTGAACTAGTACAGAAAATCCTTAAAAATTGAAATCCTTAGGGATGATTTAAAAAGCGATGTTTAAAGTTTTGTATTTTCAAGGCTTTAAACTCGTTGGGCGTTTTATGGAAAGCATTTTTGGAGATGCCCGAATATCTTTTTTTTAGATGTTCCTGACATTTCCAGAAAATAGTTTTTTAGAAATGCAGTTATGGGACTGTCTAAAAAGTGTAATCAAGAGCGTCATTCCGAATGCCCTTGCTACGGCTTATGTTTCAGAATCTCTATACTGCATATATCGTAGATACTGTGGGTCGCAGCCGAAGGCTAATAATTTCAGCATGACAGAACTTATTGGTCATTCTTTTTTTTGCATGGTCCAAGGTTTTCATTTGGTCATGCCTGCAAAATGCTTGGAGATGTTATGGAATCAGATATTCACGAATCTGGCGAAGACTATATTGAGGCAATCCTTGTTCTTCACAGACAATACGGTGGTGCTCCCCGTTCTGTTGATGTGGCAAAAAAATTGGGGGTGTCAAAGCCTAGTGTCAGCCGTGCCATGGGAATCCTTGTGGACAAGGGATATTTGCAGATAAACAATAATGGAACTCTCCAGCTTACGGAAAAAGGAAACCAAAGAGCCATGGAAGTTTATGACAGGCATGTTCTTTTGACCCAGTTTTTGATGAAGATTGCTGGTGTAAGTGAAGAACAGGCAGCAGTCAATGCATGCAAAATTGAACATGATATTGATGACGATATAAAAAATGGTATTAAACGTTGGATGGAAGCCAATTCCTAAAATACATGGGCATCTCTAGAAATATGTTTTAAAGGTGCCCAACAAATTTTTGTGCCTCGAAATTTAAGAATAAAAAATCGTTAGGAATATCAAATATTCTGGACATCGTAAAAAATATGGAAGTCTCCAAAAATTGCAATTTTTAGAGACAACTTTGAAAATGCGATGTTTAAAGCCCTGCAGTTTCAAGGCTTTAAATTCGACTGGCATCTATAAAAAGTATTTTTTGGATATGCCTTATTTTTTTCAATAGACTGATTTTTCCAGAATCCTTTCCATAACTCTTTTTCGACTTTTCATATAGTCACGCCAATTGTTGACTCCGGCCATGTCCAGCGAGCGAATAAAATCGTCATCCAAAAAGCGAATCACATATTGTTTTCCCGGTGTTATGTATGTGGTTATAAACTTCGGCTCGATTTCAAAACTCATGTTCTGAAATTGTCCGTCCAATTCCTTTTTCTTTGCAACGACTTTTATCATCACTCCGTCACCAACATTTTCGTCGCCACTTTCTGGATTGGTGAACTTAGGTGCATACCTTTGTCCGCTGATTGTGTTTCCGTTGGCGTACATGATAAAGGCATCCCTGTTGTCTTCACGCTTTTCATCATCTTTAAGTTTTTCCCATTCCTTTGTCACGTGGGGGTGGTTTGACCAGACAATATCCACGCCACATTCCTTGATCAATTCACGATAGAAATTTTTGTGGTCCTCGGTTACTGCCAAAATATATTCAGGTTCGGAACAATGGATTGAAAAAACAAAAAGGTCATGCTGATTTTCTTGGGCAATCTGTTTTAGACTCTCCTTAAGGCTGTCCCTTTTGGATTTGCTTGGAGGATAGAAATTCACATATCCCGATGCCACATAAGAGTTCAGAACTTCTGTCACAGCCACAAAAAGGACCTTCCATTGGGAACCATCTTCGGCGGTCTTTTCAATCAAAGTGTAGTTCAATCCATCGTTGGAAGAATCCTTGACCCCGCTTGACCAAATATTTTCCCTGTTGTCGAAATATTTTTTTGTCTCGACAATGCTTTTTTGTCCCTGGTCGTTGGTATGGTTGTTGGAAAGAGAAAAAACGTTGAACCCAGCATCGATAGCCGCTTCCACATAACTTTGTTTCATGTTGAAAGCTGGATAGTTTGCCCAGTCCTTTGTGTTATCCACTGGTGCCTCTATGTTTCCGAAAGACAAATCCGCGGAATCCACAAAATCGGCCACATATTTCCAGATGGCACCAAAATTTCCAGTCTTGTAATTGGTGGAGTGAGCCATGATGTCCCCTGCAAAGACCATGGAAATTTCCGATATCTTTTCGACACTACTGGGAGGAATTTTTTCTTCATTGGATTTTTGTTCCTTTGCATCCTCCGTGTCTTGATTTTTTTCATTTTCCTCTGGATTTTCCATGAAGGATTTTTCATGGACATTGGTGGTGGCACAAGAAAAAGTTGCCAAAACAAAAAATACTGTGGCAAGAATTTTTAGAGTCTTTATCACAAAGCTCCTCCGTGAATCAATTGGACATCTCCATAAAAGAGGTGTCTTCGAGTTTTCAGTCTTGATATTACAGGCCTAAACATCGTTTTTAAGGTCGCCCTTAGGAATTGCAGTCTAAGAGATTCCAATATGTTAAATATCTTCTATTATATAGTTATGATTTCAAAAGTTCAATCTATAGTGAAGCTCCAAGAAATACTATTTATGGATGTGCAAAATATTCCTGCCGAATTTTTTGACTTGAAACCGCAAGGCTTAAACACCCTGTTTTCAAATTTGCCTATATAGTTTTCCGTGCCACAAAATCTTCTTGAAAAAATAAAGGGGATTTCGTATAATGAAAAAGGTTTCCTTGAATTATGATTTTTCAGGATGCCCAATTTTTTTTTTAGGATTTTTTATGGCACACGATACATTGACCGACGATAACCACAAAGCTTTATGGAGTGGACGATTTGCTGAAGGACCTGACGCCGCAGCAGTTGAATTTGAGACATCAATTTATGTTGACGAGCGTATGGCTTTTGATGACATCCATGGATCTATTGCCCATGCCACAATGCTTGGTGAACAGGGAATCATCTCAAAGGAGGAGTCTTCCCAGATTGTTGAAGGACTTAAGTCAATCGAAAAGGAATTGAAGGACGGTAATCTTCAGATCGATTATTCCGCCGAGGATATACATTCTTTCGTGGAGGCGACCCTTACAGACAGGATTGGTGAAAGCGGAAAAAAAGTCCACACGGGCCGAAGCCGAAACGACCAGATAGCCTTGGACGAACGACTTTACCTTAGGCGAGTGATTCCAACTGTCCAGGATAATCTTATCACCTTGATCGAAACATTGGTAAAGATTGCATCCGAAAATACTGACACACTTTTGACAGGCTATACCCACATGCAGCACGCACAGCCTGGTACTTTGGCTCAACATATCCTTGCTTGGGCTACCATGCTCAAAAGGGACTGGAGTCGTTTGGAGGACAGTCTTGGCAGAATCAATCTTTCTCCTTTGGGAAGTGGGGCTTTGCAGGGAAGCACGTTGCCTTTGAACCGAGAGCGTACAGCCGAACTTTTGGGATTTGACGGCGTGACTGAAAATTCTTTGGACACGGTAAGCGACAGGGACTATTGTATAGAATTCACATCCGATTTTGCCATGCTCCAGTGTCATTTAAGCCGCATGTGTGAGGAGATTGTACTTTGGTCCACCACAGAATTTTCGTTTATTGATTTAAGCGAAAGATGGTCCACAGGAAGCTCCATCATGCCACAAAAAAAGAATCCTGATTTTGCCGAACTGATTCGTGGACGCACAGGAAAAGTTTATGGTGATTTGATCAATCTTTTGACCATGACCAAGGGACTTCCTTTGGCCTACGACAGGGACCTTCAGGAAGACAAGGAACCTTTGTTCGATGCCTTGGATACAGTCCAGAACAATATTACGGTTTTCACGGCCATGATTTCCAGTGCAAAATGGAACAAGCCAAACTTGGAAAAAAGCTGCCAGGGTGGATTTGCCAATGCTACAGATGTGGCGGAATATTTGGTTCGCAAAGGTATGCCATTCAGGACAGCCCACAGTGTTGCGGCGGCTACAGTTAGAATGGCAATTGAATCAGGTCTTGATAAGATTGAAGATCTACCTATTGAACAGATGAAAAAAGCCAGCGAACTTCTTTGCGAAGATATTTACGAAAAAATTAGTCCAAGAGCTTGCATGGAAGGGCGAAAGACTACCGGTGGGCCATCCCCTGTTTGCACTAAAGTCCAGATTGAAGCCTTGGTTGATTTCTGCAAAAAAAATCGAAAGGGCTAATGTCTATCTTGAATTTCTAGCTCAGTTTATAGCATGAAGGGCATCTTTAAAAATACTTTTCAGAGATGTGCGTTAGATATTCCTACCGAGTTTTGACCCTTGAAATTGCAAGGGTTAAAGCATCGTGTTTTCAAAGTTTGTGGCCAGGAATTGCAAATTTTTAAGATTCCCATATCAAGAATTTCTAGATATGCCCTTGATTTTTGGAGATTTTTGACTTATCATAAAAAGAGACACTAATCATTTGCTTTAATAGGAATTGAAAACATGAGAAGGCGTTACAAGAAATTCTTAAAAATCTTGACTATAATTTTATCATCGGTTGCTATTGTTTTCGGTTTTTTTAGCATTATAGCTGATGTGGTTAGACAGGCCAAAAAATCTGCCTTGGAAGTGGAAGGCGTTACCCTGGACCTTAAGACCTCTTCCGGTAAAAGTGTTTTGTTCTTTTCTTGCAATAGAATGGATTATCCTGAGTTCCAGTCGCAGAATGAGGGTATAGTTGAGGTTTTTGAAAACAACGGTATCTTGCTGGACAGAATCGCCATAGACTCTTGTTTCAGGACTCCCGAAGAAGAATCTGTTTTGGCGGAGACCATCCTTTGCCATCTAAAAAGACATCCCAGCTATTGTGCTGTCATAGCGGGGGACGACTTGTCATTGTCCTTTGTCCAGAAACACCGACCAATGCTTTTTCCTGATCTTCCTATTGTTTTTATGGAAGCCACAAGAATATCCTTGGCCCAGACTCTGAACAGGGAATTGGATATTACAGGCGGCGTGAAAATCCATCGCATAAATGAGATACTGGACATCGCTTCATCTCTTAATCCAGACGCGAAATATGTTAAGGCGATAGTGGATGGTTCAAGCAAGGGGCGTGGAGATAGGGAACAGTTTTATTCTTTCTCCACAGCCAACGCGCAATACGAGTTCAGCGTCATCGAACCAAATTCCATGACCATGCAGGAATTCGAGTCGGAACTTAAAAAATTGGACAGGTCAACCATACTTGTCTATCTTTCTGGCTTGGAAGATTCCAACGGCACGTCCTTTACTTTGAAAGAGATGACCCGCTTTATCAATGACTGTGTTTCTGTCCCTGTCTACACCGATGTTAAGGAGGCTGTGGGCTATGGATTTTTTGGAGGAGCAGTTGTTGATAATGTGGAGGCAGGTCGCCGTGCAGCTTTAACGGTCCTTGATGTTTTGGACAATAAAGCAGATTTCAGGGCTCCGTTGTACACCAAAAGCGAATTCCTTTATTGCTTTGATTTCCATCAGTTCAGGAAATGGGGATTCGACCAAAAGTCTTTTCCTTCCGAAACAAAGTGGGTCAATCGTTGGGACGGATTTTGGAAAAACTATGGACACATAATCATTGCCCTGATGCACATTTTCATAGGCGGTGTTTTGATGATTGCGATCATGGCTGTTATGACTTTCAGAAGCCGTATCGTTCAAAAAGAGTTGAAGTCCTCAAGAAAGCAGTTGGAATATATGGTTGCCCATGATTTTTTGACAGGACTTTCAAAAATCCAGAGCGCCCATCAGGTTGTCAGCGAGATGATCGGTTCCGGTACCCGTTTTTCTGTTGTAAAAATCAATATAACCAATTTCAAAGGTATAAACGATGCTTATTCCCACAGCTGCGGTGATGCGGTCCTAAGGAAAATCGGAAGTCTTTTGATGGAGTTGGACAGTTCTGAATATTTTGTTGCAAGAGATGGA
>JAZUEV010000566.1:0-6964 GCA_045640345.1 Treponema sp. | reverse complement strand
TCACCACCAATGTTGTGGGCTGGAACCATTCGATATCCACAGTCCACCTTTTCGTTGGTGATATAGTCCATGTTTTCCTGAATAGATGTGATGATCTGGCTGGACATACGGATTTCTCTGTTGACAGTACCAACCACAGATTCGTTCATCATATTCTTCATATAATATCCCACAACAAAGAATGATGAATAAAGTTTCTTGAAAACCTTGTAGTCATAGTCGTTGTAGATATCTCCACTGCTCTTCTTTCCCAGGAATATGGCGCCAACAATTCTTCGACCTTCGTTCAAAAGGATGAAGGCATCGGCATTGTTCTTGTCCATCATCTCCAAGAGACTTTCGCGGACAGGCTTGACCTGATAGTTCTTTTCCACATAGCTTCTGAATACGATGGAATGCTTTACATTCAAAAGAACATCAAATCCGTCCTGATCCATTGGAACCATAATCTTCTGAGACTCATCCTCATCGCCAACGGTTTCAAGGAATCCTGTTCCCGCATCAATGGCAACCCTTGCGTAAGATGATTCCACAAATTTCACGAAAGCATCCTGCACAATTTTTTCAATGTCCTTCGAGTTTTCATCATAGTTGATGGAAGTGATCACTTCTTCAAATTCATCTTCATATTCTCCGTTCCTCATAAGATCGGTTCTGGATAAAAATTTTGAAAGAAGCATGGTCACAAAGAAAACAACCAAAACGGAAACGGTTGTCATAATGACAAATCCCTGTCCTTTTTCCGGGAAAATCATAAACGCCAAAAGGAATGCGCAACCAAGCACCAATGATGGAAGCAGATACAGACAACAAAGCCTCATGAAGGTTCTGAATATAAGTTTCTTACCCCAGATTGAATTGTTTGAAGCCACATAGACAAGGACCACCAATTCTGGAATCAATGCCAAAAGGTAGGATGTCCTGAAGGATGGCTGGAAAGAGATTGCCATCATAAGAAGTCCGTAGACAAGCCAGCTCAACACTGCTCCCAAGGAAATGGCAACCAGATTCTGCTTCAGAAGCTTGTCTTTTACATATTCAGAACGGACAAAAACCATTATCACAGTCAAAATCTGCAAAATGCCCACATAGAAAAGCATGTAACAGTCGAACCATGTCAAATCCAATTTTCCGTTGAACATTCCAGGGAAAAGAACCTTTGATTCAACTGTGAAAATTCCATCGGCATTGTTGTAGACATCAATAATTCCACGACCAGAGGCAAAAATGATTATAAATCCCGCAACATTCAAAATCCATTGCATAATGGTAAGAAGTTTATGGGATTTTTCTTTTTTATAGCTCAAAAGAGCCTTACAGAATCCTGTGCAGTACCAGCTGATCAACACATAGGTCATTCGTCCCACAAGAACGCACAAAAATTTTGGGGCAAAAAAACAAAGCCCCATGGTTATACCCTTCAGCAGGAATACCAATGACAGCATGAGAATTTCACTGGTGATTGTCTTTTCCTGTTTCTGGCTTTTTGATACATGCTCAGATGTAAAAGCAAAGGACATCAAAGCCGCACCGATGATTAAATTTATGAACACGTAGACCATATTAGCCCTCCACCTTTGCGACCATCATGGTAACGTCGTCGCGAAGTTTTTTGTCGCCATTGTAAGAGAATACCAAATCAACCACATCGTCAATAAATTCCTGCGGTCCCTTGGCGGCACTTCTTTTGATTGTATCTTCATAAAGCTGGGTATCTCCCAACTCAACGCCATTTTCATCCATAACTTCAGAAACACCGTCGGATGCCATAAGAATAACATCGCCACGGAAAAGTCGGGCTTCGGAAACTTCAACCTCGTCAATATCAATGATTCCAACAACCGAGCAGTTGGATGTAAGAGGCTTAATTTTATATCCGTCGGCGGACTTTGAAATAATAATAGGGTCGGACATGGATGCGTTCACATAGCGGATAGTCATTTTTGATGTATCAACCACTCCGATGAAAACTACAGTATACTTGTCCTGAAGCTTCATTCCCTTGATAGCCTTGTCCACGGCACGAATCATGTTAGGCAAATCTTCCTTGTTGTCAAGGATTTTAACCGTATTCATAACCAAACCCATGACCAATGAAGCGGCCAATCCCTTACCAGACACATCCCCCAACATAAGAAGGGTCTTTGTTCTGCTGATCGGAAGAACTGTGTAATAGTCTCCTGAAACATTTACCAATGGTCGATAATATGCTGCCACGGAAAGTTTTTCTATATCTGGCATCACTGGTGGAAGGAAGGATCGCTGCGTATCTGCCAGCTGGTTCCATTCTGATGAAAGTTCGGAGATTTCTGCAAGACCATCGATTGTCTTTGCTCGTCGGAAGAATCGTGTGAATTCTTTGTTGAAAAGCTCATACATATCTTCCTCAAAAAGTTTTGTATACTTACAGAATATATAAAGATGATGCTGACCGTAAGCGATAAAGAATCCACGGGCTATCTTTGACTGGGACACAACACCAAAGTCGTCCCCAAGGAAGAACACTCCATCTCTCCATGCGTTATGGAAATTCATGTCCAATGTCTTTATCACTTCCGCATTACAGGTAAGACGGTCGGAACTGTTGTAGAGGACATATTCCTTTTCTCGATCCACGAACAAAACCGAACAGTCGCCCTTTTCTTCCAAGACTGCTCCAACATTTTCATAAAAATCGTCAAGGGAACAACAAGTCCTGAGTTTTTCAATAAATTCATAAAGCATAGCGTTTTCACGACGCTTGAGAATCTTATCGACAGTATGCGCGTAAACCGTCGTTGATATTTTATGCAACACCAAAGAAAGACCAAAAGTCAAGACGGACACAAAAATCCATATAAACAGTTTGGCATAATCCTTTTGCAGGATGTCTTCAGGAATAATTCTACATGAAAGAAATACAATGGCGGCGGCCAACACGAAGCTGACGATTACCATCATGACATAGCGTTTTGTCTTAAACATAAGCGCCCCTTTAAAAGATTTTTCGACTTCTATTATACTACAGTATCGGCAAAATGGCAAAAAATTTCTATAAAAAAGGCATCCTTACAGGAAATGAATGATACCCGTCGGCACAAATCAAAGTTCCAGGAATTTTCAAAAAAAAGGTCTTCAAAAATTGATGTTTCCAAAGACCCCGTATCGTTAATTCTGTCACCTATAAAGCACCGATGAATAATACTCCATCGGCACGAATCACCAAAACCACAATTCCCGATGCCAATTTTTATGGAGGCACATAGGAATTTTAAATTTCTGAGATGTACTTACCTTGAAAGGGAAGCCAAAGGAACCAAATCTGGAGCGTCTGTGGCTTTTTCAAGTTTTGCGTACTCCTGCATAAGTTTCTTTTGGTCTTTGCTAAGACTTGTTGGCAACTGAACCATAATCTTAACATAAAGGTCGCCTTTCTTGTTGGAATTGATATATGGAACACCCTCGTCACGAACACGAAGAAGTTTTCCATGCATGGTGTGCTCAGGAATGTTGATAGAAATAGTCCTTTCGTCCAAACTCTTGAGCATGATTTTCGCTCCAAGTATTGCCTGGCTCAAAGAAATGTTCACGGCACAATAAAGGTCATTTCCGTCCCTTTCAAAATATTTATCAGCCATTACATTGACAACCACAACCAAGTCGCCATTGGATCCACCGTTTTTTCCTGCATCACCCTGGTTGGCAAGAGTAAATCTCTTTCCCTCGTCCACACCAGCTGGAATAGTTATAGTGATACGCTGTCTCTTTTCCTGGACCCCTGTTCCACGGCAAGTCGAACAAGGATTCTCAATGACGGTTCCTTCGCCTCCACAATTTGGACAAGTCTGCTGGACCTGGAAAAAAGACATTCCACTTCTTATCTGCCCCATCCCCTTACAGGTGGAACAAGTTTTCCTACCAGAACCTGGTTTTCCTCCGGTGCCGTTACAGTCTGGACAACAAACATTGTGCTTGTATTCTATATCCTTCTTGCAGCCATAGACAGCTTCCCTCATGGTGAGTGACAGGTCATAGCGCAAGGATGCCCCATCGTTGTTGGACCTGCGGCTTCTTCCTGAAGAATAACCACCACCAAAGCCACCGCCATTGAAAAGGTTTTCAAAAATATCGCTGAATCCGCCACCACCAAAGCTTCCAAAAATATCGCTAAAGTCATGGAAGGCGTGACTGTATCCCTGGGAACCACTATCATCCACACCGGCGAATCCAAACTGATCGTATTTTGCACGCTTGTCCTTGTCGGCAAGAACATCATAGGCTTCAGTGGCTTCTTTGAATTTTGCCTCTGCTTCTTTGTCACCCTGGTTCCTGTCAGGATGGTACTTCATAGCCAGCTTTCTGTATGCTTTTTTAATTGTATCTTCGTCAGCGCTTTTATCAACGCCTAAAACTTCGTAGTAATCTCTTTTATCAGCCATATTTTTCAAAACGGAAAACTCTGAAAAGACCTTGGCATCTAAATGCCCGCGAGTTATAAATCCAAAAAATCAAGGACCCAGAACATCGCTTCATAGGAGGCCTCTAAAATAAAATCTTAGAAACACCTGCCATTCTTTCCAGAGATTGAAACGTAGGCCCAAAGACAAAAGTCCTTGGGCAAACCATAAAAACACAAAGTCCAGAGCCACCTTGTCTGGAGGTTCTGAACCCATGGACCCAAGAACCATCATTTCTGGTGATTTTTGGATCCAGACCTTAATTATTTGTCATCGTGGACTTCGTACTGAACATCGTCAGCAGACCCCTTGTCAAACTTTGATTCACCAGCATTTGATGAACCAGCGTTAGCACCAGCTCCTGCGTCTGCACCTGGCTGAGCACCTGCACCACCTGCTGCCTGCTGGGCCTTGTACATCTCTTCGCCCAACTTGTAGGATGCCTGCTTGAGAGCTTCTGACTTAGCCTTGATTGCCTCAATATCAGAACCCTTGAGAGCTTCCTTTACATCGTTGATAGCAGTTTCGATGTTCTTCTTGTCTGCTTCCTGAATCTTGTCTCCAAAATCCTTTAAAGCTTTTTCTGTCTGGTAGACCATGCTGTCTGCTTCGTTGCGGGCATCAACTTCTTCACGCTTCTTCTTATCTGATTCTGCGTTTGCTTCTGCATCCTTAACCATGCGGTTGATTTCATCTTCGCTAAGACCTGATGAGTTCTGGATCTGGATTTTCTGTTCCTTTCCTGTTCCCATATCCTTTGCGGAAACCTTAACAATACCGTTGGCATCGATGTCGAATGTAACTTCAATCTGAGGAACTCCACGTGGTGCTGGTGGAATACCGACCAAGTCAAAGTTGCCCAAAGTTCTGTTCTCAGAAGCCATCTCACGTTCACCCTGGAGAACATGGATTGTAACAGCAGTCTGACCGTCGGCAGCGGTTGAGAAAATCTGGCTCTTCTTTGTAGGGATTGTTGTGTTGCGGTTGATAAGGCGTGTGAAGACTCCACCCATGGTTTCAATACCCAATGAAAGAGGTGTAACGTCCAACAAAAGAACGTCCTTAACATCTCCCTTCAAGACACCACCCTGGATTGCTGCACCGATTGAAACAGCTTCGTCTGGGTTAACTGCCCTACTTCCTTCCTTACCGAAGATGCTCTTAACAATGTCCTGAACCTTTGGCATGCGGCTTGATCCACCAACCAAGAGAACTTCGTCAATCTTGTCAGCAGAAATCTTTGCATCCTTCATCGCCTTTACACATGGTTCACGGGTTGCCTCGAACAAATCATCTGTCATCTTTTCAAATTCAGCGCGGCTCAAAGTCTTTGCCAAGTGCTTAGGACCTGTTGCATCAGCTGTGATAAATGGCAAGTTGATGTCTGTTGTGGTCTGGTTTGAAAGAGAAATCTTTGCATTTTCAGCAGCCTCTCTCAAACGCTGGAGTGCCATGCTGTCGTTGGACAAATCGATTCCTGTCTCGCTCTTGAAACTTTCGATAAGCCAGTTAACGACACGGCGGTCCCAGTCATCTCCACCAAGGTGAGTGTTACCGTTGGTTGATTTTACTTCAAAAACACCGTCTGCGATTTCGATGATGGAAATATCGAATGTACCACCACCAAGGTCGTAAACAGCGATTGTTTTTTCGTTCTTCTGATCTTCCTTAAGACCGAATGCCATAGCAGCAGCAGTTGGTTCGTTGATGATTCTCTTTACATCCAATCCTGCAATCTTACCTGCATCCTTTGTTGCCTGGCGCTGTGAGTCGTTGAAGTATGCTGGAACAGTAATAACAGCTTCTGTTACTTCTTCTCCAAGATAATCCTCAGCTGTCTTCTTCATCTTCTGCAAAATGAATGCTGAAATTTCCTGTGGGCTGTACTGCTTCTGTGCTCCGTTTTCTGCAACTTCTACACGAACATCCTCACCGTGGTCCACTACTGTATATGGAACCATCTTTGCTTCACCTGCAAGTTCACCGAATCTGTGTCCAATGAAACGCTTGATTGAGTAAATTGTGTTCTTTGGGTTTGTTACCATCTGGTTCTTTGCTGGAAGACCTACAACACGGTCACCCTTTGCAGTAAAACCAACGATTGATGGAGTTGTGCGTCCACCTTCTGAATTCTGGATAACAACTGGTTCACCGTTTTCCATAACTGAAACACAAGAGTTTGTAGTTCCCAAGTCAATTCCAATAATCTTTCCCATTTTATTTTCTACTATCTCTATGTAAAAAACTAATTAATCGCCTACTCTGATTTTTCTTCAACTTTGACTTCTGACTTCACACTTCCATCAGGCATGCTGACCATTACCTTTGCGTGGCGGATGACACGGTTCTTCAGTTTGTAGCCCTTCAAATATACAGCCTTAAGCACTGGTTCTGCAACAGGTTCGTCCACCTTTCCGATTGCTTCGTGGATGTCAGGGTCAAATGCATCACCTGCAGCACCATAGCCCACAAGATTGTACTTGTTTTCCAGCATGCTGACCAAAGACTTACTGATCATGGTCACACCA
>JAZUEV010000565.1:0-2895 GCA_045640345.1 Treponema sp. | reverse complement strand
GTTGATTTTGTAAAATCCGATTGATTATTTTTGCGACACAAATTTGGGGGCTTGGTTGATTTTGGAAAAAACCGATTATAAATTTTCAACACACATGGGGGGGCTGATTGGTGCGTCTTGCTGTGCCGATTGAGCCCGTCGAAATCAAACAGCTTTTATCAACCGATTGAAAATCCGATTGATTACTTTGCGACACATATTTGGGGGCTTGGTTGTTTCTGGAAAAACCGATTGATTATTTTATGACACATATTTGGGGGCTTGGTTGTTTCTGGAAAAACCGATTGATTATTTTATGACACACATTTGGGGGCTTGGTTGTTTTTGGAAAAAATCGATTGATTATTTTACGACACATATTTGGGGACTATTGTTTTTGTGGTAGTTTCGACTGGCTCAACCACCACGGACTTTTTTGTTTGCGTCCTGCCATGACGATTAAACTCTTATTGTTATAATGGACTTTTGTTAATCCATCGAGTTTTAATGTTTTTTTGTGCAACAAAAATCCTTTGGTGGCAAAATCAATTATTCCATTTCTACCAAAGCCATGGCGTGAGTTTTCATATCCTGATGCTCCCAATCAGCAGTAAGTCCTGATGACCAGCCAGTATATCTGATACATCTGTCCATGTAAAAAAGTCCTTCGTCTGAGCTTCTATTATCAAGTGCAGTCTGATACAGGATTATAGATTTTCCCTTATATGTGACTTCCTAAGTTATTATACTCTGTATCATTATACATACCAAGCCATCGTAAAGCATCATTATTAAGATTACCTGACGCCTGGAAGGTTGCTGGAGCACCAGAAATTCTATCCCAATGAAGCATACTGGTCCAATAATAACCATCAACCTGAATCAATTGAACCTGACGATATGCATAATCTGTACTGTTAATTCTTTCACGAGCAGAATGTCCATAACCGGTAATAATTTTATTAAAAGCAGTATTCATAGTTTCCAGATTTCGCATAATATTCTGGAGTTCAAATCTTGATGGTATAAACCACTTTTCAGATTTTACAGTTGATGGCACAGTTTCTTTATTTTTATCAAGTACATAAGACCAGATTGATGGGGACATAGCACTTTCTTTCCATTCCTGAGTACGGCTCATTCCTCTATAACGCATTTTTTCTTCACCCAAATATTTGAGGAGAGTATCATAAACAGAGATACCAGTAACTTCTACATCCATGTGAGCAAGATTTACACTTCCTGAAGTTGTTTTTTTAAGATTTGGATTTCCCCAGCAATATCCATACTGATCCCAGATATCCCAAATGTAGAATTTTTTATCCGAATCTACCTTGCACACAACACCTTCCGGAGTTTTTCCATCAACATAATTCATGGAATAATAACCGTCGCTGTAATAAATCATACCTACAGTAGCTGCGGCGGTAAGAGTTTTTGTTGTGGTCCTACAGTTGCCGGAGTAATCATAATCTTTTATGGTAAGCGTATGTGTGTTGGACTGTGTACCCAAATTATTAATTTCTTTTATGACATCCACAGTTTCATTAAATTCAACACCTTCAATATCAGTATGACTGTAATCTAGAGTTGTATTTTTATTTCTCTTCACTTTTACAATATCCTTTGCTATTGTTGAATTGTGAATCACTGTTGATGCATTTGGAGGAGTCACATCATAAACAAAGTAGTATGATTTTGTTGCAGTCTTTTCGTTTTTGTCGCTGGCAATAAAATCAATGCGGTAAAGACCTTCATCTGTCAGGTCAGTCAATTCAATAAGTTCTCCACCTTTGTCCACACCAGCTTCATAAACAGGATTGACGGAAGCCTTTGCATTGGTAATGGTCAAATTAAATTGATTGGTCTGCACAACTTTTAATTCATCTGCATCCATGCAAGGATAGAATGGTGTGTTGACTTTATGAACTTCCCATTTGAGGCTTTTAGGACCGGACCCCACATCGGTAAAACTTCCACGTACCCAAAGCTTTTTGTGACGCAAATTCAAAGTCTTGTAATTTTCCAGATTATAACTTTGTGATGTAGAATTGAAATCATCTTTACTTAATTTGGGTGCCTTGTTTCCAGATTTATATACATTCTGCGTTCCATCGTCATCAGCAAAATTGACAGTAAAGCCATTGTCTGAATCACTAAGAAATTCTGGAGCATCGGTATCAATGTTTCCGTTTGTGTAATAAGACCACTCAAAATCTTCACTTAAGGTTATGTCGGTTGATCCTTCTGATTTGTAAGAGAAACCAGTTTTTAAAGAAACTAAAATATCCGTAGCTCCTGGAGGTGCAGAATCGGTCTTGGTTGGAAGCCGCAGAACACGGGTGTTTCCTTTATCAAATTTAGGTTCACCATAATATTGCAACAGATTTATAGAAGAGTCATTATAGTTTTTGATTTCAATATTTTTAAAAACATAGGAGGAAGGATTTTGTCCATCCCAGTAGGCATAATAGAGTTCATTATTTGATTCAGCCTCAATGGCATTTTTAACGGAAATCCCCAAATCTTCAAGTTCCTCTTCTGTCCAGTAGATTGATTTTTCATCCATTTCCTTGTTGAATTTGACAACGATTGTCCTATCTCTGTAGACACCTTCGGTATCATCTGCAGGAGTGGCGCTTACAACTTTTGGTCTGGGCAGTGAACAAGGTTTTATGGTGATTGGTGAGTCGGAGGAATTTATTTTGACTGTTGTGGTGGCGGAATTTTCATCCTCAAAAGTGACCGAACCTTCTGGAACTGCCTGCCATTGACTGAAGCCGTAACCAGTCTGTGACTCGAACTTGATTTCAAAAACGTCCCCTGATTTATATTTATCAAAATAGGTTCCTGCCGCCGGGATTATGGAAGCAGTCTCAGCACCAACCACAGTGATTTCAACTTTTGCAAAAGGGG
>JAZUEV010000564.1:0-6546 GCA_045640345.1 Treponema sp. | reverse complement strand
TCTAAAAATTGCATTTTTTAGAGATGCCCAAATAATTTCCAAATAATTTAAGTGATGTTTGTCTTAAAAACTCCGTCATGTTGAATTTATTTTAGCATCTCTTAATCGAATGACACTATGAACCGATGCCGCTGATTTGATAGGTGGTTGAGATTGTCGGAATCATAGTGTATAGTGTAATAATGGGAAGTGTCTAAAAATTTTAAAGGTCAAGAAAATTGATTCGCTCCGATGGGGTACATTCATTTTTAGAATTCCTTAATAAAATTTTGGAGAAAAAAATGATTTTTAATTACGACTATAAAGCGGTTATTGAAGATTTTGGCAAGGATGGAAAACTTCTTTTGGGTGCGGCCATGAAGATTTTGGAAAACGCTGGAAATGCTCATTCCGACTCTTGCGGTAATCAAGTTTTTACAATTTCAAAAGATGGAAAGGCCTGGGTTTTGATGGAGTGGCAGATTGAGGTTCTTGATTATCCAAAATACGACGAAGCTATTAAAGTTGAAACCTGGATTGAAAATGTGACTTCTCCTTTGATGTGCAGCAGAAATCTTTTGATGTATAAAAACGGTGAGCCATGTATCAAGGCTGTGACAAAATGGGTTATGCTGGATATAAACACAGGTCGTCCTTGCAAACTTGAAGCAAGTCTTGTTGAAAAATATTCGCCTGAAGATAAAACAGTTTTTGAAAATTCAAAGCTTGCAAAAATTCTTGTACCTGAGAATTTTGAATCCGAAAAAATAATTGATGTCCAGAGAAGGGATATTGATTTTAATGATCATGTCCATAACTTGGTTTATATTGATTATGCGTTGGAAACTCTGCCGTATGATATTTATAAAGATAATGGGTTCAAAAAAATAAGAGTGACTTATAAAACTTCTCTTAAAGAAAATTCAAAAGCTGTTTGTAGATATGGAAAAGTAGGGGAGGGAAATGTTGTTCAAATCTGCAATGAAGAAAATCAAATTTGTTGCTTGGTGGAATTGAAATAGGGCATCGCATTTTTAAAGTCGCCCTTTTGATCATCTGAAAATCTGGTATTAACAAATCTAACAAAAACTGTCGATTTTAATAATACCAGATCTTGACGCTTAGTTGATTCTGATAGAACCGCTTGTTGTCTTGAGTTCAAGTTTTACACTTCCAGAACCCATTGTGTCTTTTCCTTTTTTACCGCTGGAATTGGTTGTACCATTTTTGTATGATCCACTTGTGGTGCTGTAGTTGATATTAAGATTGCTGTTTTCTGGAATATTTGCATGGATAGAACCGCTGGTGGTTTTCATTTCACTGTCCATTGTAAGAGCGCTTGAAAGATTTGCATTGATTGAACCACTCACTGTATGAAGTTCCATCTTATTGAATTTTCCATTCACATTGATTGAACCACTTGTGACGCTACATTCAGCCACATCCATTTCACAGTTTTCAATTTTTACGGAACCGCTTTGTGTTTTCAAATCCAGTGCATCAATTTTACTGTCGTTGATTTTTACAGATCCGCTTGAAGAATGGAGATCCAAATTTGCAGTTTCCAGATTGTTGATTTTTATTGAACCGCTTGAAAGATTCAAATCAAAATCACTTGGCTTATACCCCTTTGGAAGTTTGATGATAGTTTTTCTTGTTCCACCAAAACTAAATCCAAATTTTTCAGCCTCGGAAATCTTCAATGCTTTGTTTATTATTTCTGTTTTTGGAACAGTGTTTTCATCGCAGTAAAATTCTATGACGATTTTTTCATCTGCAGATTCTTCAATGGACACAGATTCTGCTGACAAAGAAATATCAAAACTTTCGATTTCATCTTTTGTGAAAGTCTTTGTTTCATACAAACTGCTGGTAAATCCGTTTCCAATGTGAAATGCAAAACTCTTGGCAGAATTTCTATACTTTTTCATAGCCCATCCAAAAATTGCCAACAGTAAAACTGCAATAAAAATCCAAATTATACCCATAATCAATTTACTTCCTTTCATATTATTTTCCTTATTAATTTATAGTCGTCATGAAATCTCTAAATTTTTAATTATAAGAGATGCCATTTAGTTTCCCATTGTTTTTTCTTCAACATCATCTTTGCTTAAGAAAATCTCCAGTGCATTTTTTCCTGCCGCACCAATCAACCAGATAAGCCAAGTGATATGCCATGCGTTGGTTGTGAAGCTGACAAAAAAGTAGATGACTGTAACAAGTGTCCAATAAATTTTTATGAACGGATGTCCATCTTTTTTGCTGGATGAATTTTTTGAAGTTGACCGTGCCAGATACTGA
The DNA here is from genome assembly GCA_045640345.1 of Treponema sp. Lineage (GTDB taxonomy): Bacteria > Spirochaetota > Spirochaetia > Treponematales > Treponemataceae > Treponema_D. The sequence goes on along the minus strand of JAZUEV010000564.1, from coordinate 4,263 downwards.
TCCACATCCTGAGGTTTGCTCATGTGGGTGTAAATCAAAATACCTGTAGCCACTGCAATACAAATGAACATACATATTACACCGATGATGCCAAAAAGTTCTTCGTTTTTTAATCCAAAGACATCTGCAATTCCACCAAATCCAATCACAAAAATAATACTCAAAATATAAAGCATTACAGCGATTGATGTGTTTTTTGCACGGACTTTTCTGAAACTGTCGATTTTATCTTTCAAATCTTTTTCAGGTTCCAATGTTTTTAAAAGTTCGTCCACATCTCCCAAGTCTGCCAATGAATCTGTGTAAGCTTGGTTTTCAGACTTTCCTTCCTTGAGATGTTCTTCAAAATGTTCATTCAAATTGGAAAGAATTTCTTCCTTCAATTCCGCCGCTTTTTTTGTATTTGGAATATCCTTAAAAAGAACGTCCACATAATTTTTGATTTTAGAATTCATAATCTTTTCTCCTTTAAAAATCTTCTTATAGATTCCTTTATTTTTTGTCGTTAATCAGTTTGGCCATCAACTTTTGAATTTTTTTCCAATCTTCTTTGTTTTCTTCGTAGACTTGTTTTCCTTTTTCCGTCAATGAATAATATCTACGACGGGCACCGGAATTTTCGTCTCCCCAATAAAACATTATGTAACCTGCTTCTTCCATCCGTCTGAAAGCTGTATACAGTGTGGCTTCCTTGAATTCCAAAGCATGGTCGCTAAGATCGGAAATGTTTTTGTTAATCTGATAACCATAACTGTCTTCTTTGCTTAGCTGCGACATAATAATTGTGTCGGTCAGTCCACGAAGAATATCAGAATAATTTAGCACTCCTTACCTCTTTTTTCTTTTATATTTCCAAAGATGAATTACTTGTGTTGTATGAGTAATTTATATCATTATATACCTCATCTGTCAAGGTATATTAGTAAAAAAATAAATAATTTCGTTATACACAAAAAGTCTCTTGATTCGTGCCGTTTGGGGGTTGTTCATTGATAGATTCTTGAATGACATTTTTTTTTCGGTGAAAGTATGTAAACAAAACCGTCATGCTGGACTTGATTCAGCATCTTTCGACTAACAGTCATGCTTGATAAATTTTGAGATTCCGAATCGAGTTCGGAATGACACTGTGAACCAATGTCTCTAATTCATGTGGTTGTTGAGTTTGTCGAAACTACCTTGCACAATGGTTTTCTGTAGACCTAATGGTAAGTTGGTGCGTTGGAAAATCTACAGTCGTGCAAAGTCTTCCATTTTTTGATAGTCAATCAGTCGCTGTTCAAATTCTTTTTCAGGAAGAGGTTTGTCAAAAAAATAACCTTGGGCATAAAAGCAGTTGTTTTCTTTCAGGACTTTTATTTGATCCAATGTTTCGATTCCTTCGACGATACAAGTAAATCCCATATCCTGAATCATGGAAAGGATGTGACCCAGCATGGATTTTTCTTTTGAGTTTTTCTTGATATTTTCAGGCAAAAAACTTTTATCAATTTTTATGACATCCCATGGAATCTGTCGAATCAAATTCAATGAAGAATAGCCAACTCCAAAATCATCCACAGAAACTTTTATATTTTCTTTATGAAGCTCCTGCACAAGCTGCTTAAGTTCGTTGAATTCAATATCAGTGGTTGTTTCTGTCACCTCGATTTCAATATATTCATGGGGAACATTGTATGAGTCGATTATGCTAATCAATTTTTGTACCAAAAGATGGTCGCCCATGTGCCGTCTTGAAAGATTGACGGACACTCGCACAACCTGTTTGCCTTCATTAATCCAGCGTCGAATATCTTGGCACACATGTTCCAGCATATAAAAATCCAAAAGACAAATATTGTTTGACTGTTCCAGGATTGGGATAAAATCATTTGGAGGAACCAGTTTACCGTCGTGCATCCATCGACATAAAGCTTCGGCACCTTTTAAACTGTAATTGTCCAGCTGAACCTTTGGTTGATAGTAGACAAGGAATTCTCTTTTTTCCAGCGCCTTTGTAAAAAGACCTTCGATTGAATTAATTCTATCGCTGTGCTTCTTTAAATTTTCATTATAAAAAATAGTGGATGTTCCTAAATTATTTCTGGCCGCCTGCAAAGACAGATGGGCATTTTCAAAAATCTGTTCCACTTGGTTATAACCTTCGGGAATCATAAAAACACCGGCGGAAGATTTGATCAGGACTTTTGTTTCATCGCTCAAAGAAATTTCTGTCCCGGCCAAGTATTTTGTAATGGCATTTATTTTATCTTTTTTAAAAAGCACAATAAAATTATCGCCACCCAATCGTCCGACTTGTCCGTCATTTCCAAGGAGACTTTGAAGACCGATAACAAAACTTCTCATAATCTGGGTGGAATTGTTTCGTCCAAACTTTTGATTTATTGCGGCAAATTTTTTTAGATTATAAAAACATAGACCGTATTGGGAAAGCTTGCCCATCTTGTGAATCTTCTTAAGCTCCCTGTTGAAATACATCATGTTTGGAATTCCAAATTCTGCGTCCCTTGTTTTTAGCTTGTCGATTATTTTAAGCATGTTGGCGCGACCACTATAGTTGAACATAATCGAAGAAAGATTTTCAATTCTTCCAAGCTCTAGTTTGTTCCAATATTCTGCATCTTTACTAAGATAAAATCTGTAGATGACGGAATTGTTTTCGACTGTTGATTCTTTGAATTCCACAAATGTATCGGCATCATAAATGTTTTCGTAGCAGATTGTCAGCTGTCCATTATTTTTTTCAGGGATGGACAGTTTGTTAAAAAAAATAGAGTCAACTCGACCAACCTTTAAAATTTCACAACAGTCTTTAAGGATGATAGGAAACTGGTCGGAAGTTGGAGAATCAATTTTCGCAATGCCTTTTAAAAATCTTGCAAATGCTTCTGCATATCTTTTATAATCAAAATCCATAAATCCTTCTCCTTAGATGCTGATTTGTGGAATGGTTAATTCAACAAAAAAATTGCCATCTTTTTTTTCTGTGGTGATTTTTCCTGACAGTTTATGCATCATGTAACCAATGTAAGTTGAAACTCTGTCGGAGTTGGAATTTATTTCTAGCAAATCATCGTCATCAAAATTTTTAAAATCGAAATCTATATCTTTCTGTGAGCGTTCTGATTCCGTTTCCAAAATCGATGCCACAAAAAAAGTTGTATACGCAATCTTCTTTGTGGAAATGGTCATTATGATTTCGCCTTTTTCTTTATTTTCCAAAAGACTCCTGAAAGTCTTGTTCAATATTTGACCAATCTTTCCTGAATCGCCATACATTTCTTCGGATATAAGTTCCCCGGTGTTCACTGTTATGGGGATTTTTTTGTCCATTCCACTTTTTTCAATAGCAAGTTTTACTTCCTTGATAAACGACGGTATCCTGTATAGAGATTCCACCAAGGAGACTTTTTTTCCAGTCATGCGAATAAAATCAACAGTATCCTGAATCTGGGTTCTAACCTGTTCACCGTCTTCCTGCATTTCTGTCAAAAGAGTTTTTACTTCGGTGTTGTTTGTGGACTTGATTTTATTTTCAATAATATTGAACCAGTTTGCCAATGAGTTGTCCAAATCTTCGCAGGAGTTCATCATAAAATCTGTCTGTGATTTGGCAGCCTCTTCAAGTCTCTTACTTTTTTTTATGGAAAGATAACTTTTGTAGGCGATGGACGAAAGACTTTTTGCAATCTCCTCCAAAAAAATAGCGGCTCTTTCAATTTTTTCCTGTGTCAAACATTTTGTAGATTTTGCTGCTTTGATGTATGTTTCAGGGTCTATTCCATATTGTATAGCAGTTTTACGGAATTCTTCTTCATCGACTTCATGGGTTCTGACTTGACCACCAACAAAGCTTCCCAAAAAAATATCGTCAACCATGATCGGAGCGGCATAATCAATCAATCCAGCGTGGCAACTGTAGACTGTGGCATGTTTTTTTTCAAGAGTAGCCAAAGCCCCATTTTTGTCGCAGGCTTCACATTTTTTATATCCAATCTTTGATTTTCGTGTAAGTTCCGTGCAGAAAACTGTAAAACCACTTCCCTTGGTCACAGGTACTCCATCTGCATCTGTTGTCAGAGCTGCCATGCCAGTGTATTTGGAAAAACCATCCTGAACCTGTTGCAGAGCGTCTACACTTATTAAATCTGTCAACTTAACATTTTTCACAATTTACCTCGCATGGCGACAAAACCTTACTTAATTATAACAGTACTATGGAAATTTGGCAAGAATTTAATTAACTTTAGTAAACCACCACCT
>JAZUEV010000563.1:0-16583 GCA_045640345.1 Treponema sp. | reverse complement strand
AGGGGATAATTTTGTGCTATAAGTTTTTTTTAGAATGTCGCAAGATGATTTCGCACCTTACTTTGGAGTTTCACTTTGTCCGTCAATGGATGTACCTTTTTGCTTTCGCAAAAAACAGTGAAACTCGCTGACTAATGCTACTCAGAATCCTGTAATGCGTGTCGCAAGGTGCTTTTGCACCTTGCTTTCGAGTTTCACCTTGTCCGTCAATGGACGTACATTTTTGCTTTCACAAAAAACAGTGAAACTCGCTGACTGTTGTATTCTACTCAGAATCCTGCAAAGCGTCGTATCCACTTTCGCCGGTGCGGACTTTGACAACATTTTCAACTGGGTAGACAAAAATCTTTCCGTCGCCAATGTGACCTGTGTACAAAGCTTTCTTTGCTGATTCAATTACTTCATCAACAGAAACCTTGCTTACAACAATTTCAACTTTGATTTTTGGCAACAGGGTAATATCCATCTGTACACCACGGTAATAGTTGCTTGCACCCTTCTGCATACCACAACCCATTACATTGATTACAGTCATACCAGTTACACCAATCTTGTTCATTGCATCTTTCAGTGCGTTGAATTTGTTCTGGCGTGTGATAATAACAATCTTGTGTGCAGGTGCGTTCTGTGAACTTGGAGTTGTAGCTGGTACCTGCAGAACTTCAACAGTCTGATCAACTGACAAGTTAACTCCAGCCTGTTTTGCTTCTGAAACTTCTTCTGCTGAATATGGCATTGCAAATCCTGCGTAACCAGATTCAAGACCATGTTCAAGTTTATCAAGACCAACAATTTCTTCTTCAGCTGTAACACGCAAACCAAAAATCTTCTTGATTACAACAAAGGTAATGATAATCATTACGACTGTCCAAGCGATTGTGGCTCCCATACCAACAAACTGGATTCCCAAGCTCTTGAATCCACCGCCGTAGAAAAGACCTGCAAGCAAATCACCGTTCTTATCTGCCATTGCGTAACCAGGGACTGCTGGGTTTGCAAAAAGTCCAACTGCGATTGTTCCCCAGATACCGTTCATCATGTGGACTGCTACTGCACCAACTGGGTCGTCAATGTGCAAAACATAATCCATCAACCAAACACCGAACACAACCAAAAGTCCAGCAACAATACCGATTACACAAGCTCCACCAGCATCTGCAACATCACAAGGGGCTGTAATTGCTACAAGTCCCGCAAGGCTAGCGTTCAAACACATGGAAACATCAGGCTTACCGTATTTGATCCAAGTGAAAAGCATTGTTGTGAAAGTTGCCAAAGCTGGAGCGATTGTTGTTGTTACGAAGATTGAACCAAGCTGATCCAAACTTGTTGCAGCGGCACCGTTAAATCCATACCAACCCAACCAAAGAATAAACACACCCAAAGCTCCGATTGGAAGGTTGTGACCAGGGAAAGCGTTTACCTTTGTGATTTTTCCGGATGAATCTTTTTCAAATTTTCCAATTCGTGGACCAACCATTTTTGCACCAATCAATGCACAGATTCCACCAACCATGTGGATACAGTTTGAACCAGCAAAATCATGGAATCCCAAGTTTACCAGCCAACCGCCGCCCCATGTCCAGTGAGCTTCAATTGGATAAATGATTGCACTGATGATACCAGAATAAACACAATATGACAAAAACTTCGTTCTTTCAGCCATTGCTCCAGATACGATTGTTGCAGTTGTGGCGCAGAACACCAAGTTGAACACGAATCCAGACCAATCAAAATCAGCATAGTTTGTAAATACCTGCCAGTTTGGTTTTCCAATCAAACCGAAGAATGCATTTTCACCAAGGAACAAACCAAAACCGATCAGAATAAACATGACAGTTCCAATACAGAAGTCCATCAAGTTCTTCATGATGATGTTACCAGTGTTCTTTGCACGGGTAAATCCTGTTTCGACCATAGCAAATCCGGCTTGCATCCAGAAAACAAGTGCGGCACCTAACAAGAACCAGACGCCCCACAAATCAGAAGATTTCGCAAAAATCTCTTCCATACTTGACCTCCATTTTTTAATTTCCACAGACTTTTGACTTAATCAATCGCCTGTGGATTTTTACACTTTTACACTCTGAACAACAAGTCTTCGTAGCATGGGAATGGCTTGTATTCTTCACCAATGAGTGGTTCCATTTCATCGTAGATTGCGCGAGTTGATACCATTGCTGGGATAACTTCATCAACATAGATTCTTGCTGACTTCATGCAATCTGCTTCACCCTGTGCTTTGATGTGAAGTGATTCAAGCTCTTTTGCAGAACTGTCCAACTTGCTTGTAAGTTCATCAAGTTTTGTAAGAACTGCAACCTGTGCCTGAGCCTTTGCTCCTGGAACAACTGAACGCAAATCCAAAACAGTCTTTGAAACACTTTCGATAAACTTGTATGCTGCAGGAAGAATGTCTTTGTAAATCATTTCCAACATTGTGTTTACTTCGATGTTCAAAATCTGTGAGTATTTTTCCAACTTGATCTCATAGTGGCTCTTCATTTCACCTTCAGTATAAACTCCAAGTTCTGTGAAGAGTTTTACGTTCTTTTCATCCAAGTAGTGTGCCATTGCATCTGGAGTTGTCTTGAGGTTCAAAAGTCCACGTTTTTCTGCTTCGGCTACCCAACTTGCATCGTATCCGTTTCCGTTGAATACAATTCTCCAGTGAGCAGTGATTTCTCTCTTAACCAAAGACTGCAATGCTGATTCAAAGTCGCTTGCCTTTTCCAATTCGTCTGCAAACTGACCCAATGTTTTTGCAACAATTGCATTCAATGTTGTGTTTGGACCTGCAATGCTCAAGCTTGATCCACATGAACGGAATTCGAACTTGTTTCCAGTGAATGCGAATGGGCTTGTTCTGTTTCTGTCTGTTGAATCCTTTGGAATTGATGGAAGAACATCAACACCGATTGTCATCTTTGATGCACCGTGTGAACCAAGTGGAGTTCCGTCTTTAATTGACTCAAGAACAGCAAAAAGTTCATCACCAAGGTAAACACTGATGATTGCTGGAGGTGCCTCGTTTGCTCCAAGACGATGGTCGTTTCCAGCAGATGCAACAGAAATTCTCAAGAGGTCCTGGTTTTCATCAACAGCCTTAATGATAGCGGTCAAGAACAAAAGGAACTGTGCGTTATCCTGTGGAGTCTTTCCTGGTTCCAAAAGATTTTCACCAAGATTTGTAGACATGGACCAGTTGTTGTGCTTACCAGATCCGTTGATTCCTGCAAATGGTTTTTCATGGAGAAGACAAACCAATCCGTGGCGACGTGCAACCTTCTTCATAACTTCCATTGTCAACTGGTTCTGGTCAACTGCCAAGTTTGTTGTGCTGAAGATTGGAGCCATTTCGTGCTGAGCTGGAGCAACTTCATTATGTTCAGTCTTTGAAAGAACACCGTACTTCCACAATGATTCATTCAAATCTTCCATGTACTTTACAATCCTTGGCTTGAGGGCTGCAAAATACTGATCGTCCATTTCCTGACCCTTGCTTGGCTTTGCACCAAACAATGTGCGTCCTGTCATGCGAAGGTATTTTCTTTCACGATAGAGCTGTTCATCAACAATAAAATATTCCTGCTCAGGTCCAACTGTTGTTGCAACGAGGCTAACTTCTTTTCCGAACAACTTAAGGATTCTTTTTGCCTGCTTATCCAAAACTTCCATTGTGCGAAGAAGTGGAGTCTTTTTATCAAGAGCTTCACCTGTGTAAGAACAGAATGCAGTTGGAATACAAAGTGTATGTTCCTTGATAAATGGATATGAAGTTGGGTCCCAAACAGTATATCCACGGGCTTCGAATGTTGCACGAGTTCCACCACTTGGGAAACTTGATGCATCTGGTTCACCCTTTACCAATTCTTTTCCACTGAATGACATGATAACAGTTCCGTCGTCCTGTGGATTAATAAATGAGTCGTGCTTTTCTGCTGTAATTCCTGTAAGAGGCTGAAACCAATGTGCAAAGTGTGTAGCTCCATTTTCGATGGCCCAATCCTTCATGGCGTGTGCAACAACATTGGCAACATCCAATTCAAGTGGAACTCCATCGTCGAGAGTTTTCTTCAATGCTTTGAAAGTTTCTTTTGGAAGACGATCCTTCATTACCTTCTGGTTGAAAACCAAACTTCCGAAAAGTTCTGGTACGTTTGTCATATATGCCTCCTGATGACAGTTAAAAAAAATTACAAAAAAAAAGACAATGAAATTATCACAGACCTAAATCTGTAACGACCTCATTGTCGTGGTGCAAACTTTTGCTTGCAAGGGATATTCATTTTACACAAAAAAAATGCCGCTGACTCTAGTGAATCAACGGCGTCTTTGTCGTGTGTAATCTTGTTATACACCTATAAAAAAATCTTGTCAATAGGTTATTGGGCATCTCTAAAAAACTTTTAGGGATTAAAACTTGAAAGTGAAAAGACAAAATCTTCACATTTTCAAGTTCGCCCATAACAAAAGGATTTGCTAGATTTCCACATCTCCTTCGTAACACATAACAGTTCCACCTGTCAGATAAACAGTTTCATCGGTGTATTTGACAATCAAAGTTCCTCCACGAACATTCACACTTATGTCCTGATTTTTTGGACAGAAACCATTTTCCACAGCAGCAATAACAGCAGCACAAGCACCAGTTCCACAAGCAGGAGTTTCTCCGTTTCCTCGCTCCCAAGTGCGCATCTTCAGTTCATTCGGTCCAACAACTCGAACAAATTCTGTATTGGTGCGTTCAGGGAAGTTCTTGTGATTTTCAAACTTTGGTCCCAACTCCGCAACATTGACCTTATCAACAAAGTCGCAGAAATTTACGCAGTGTGGATTTCCAACTTCCAAAGTCGTGACCTTGTAATTTGTTCCATCAATCTTCAGAGTCTGATTTTTTATGGACTGAGGTTTTCCCATATCAATAGATACGGAACTTACTTTTCCATTCAGCTTGTAGATTTTTACAGACTTCACACCTGCTTGAGTTTTGATAGTAATTTCGGCAGTGGTTTCGTTTTTGTTGTGACTGTCGGCAATTCCATCAATGTTATTGTCGTACAAATATTTTGCAACACATCTCAAAGCATTACCAGCCATTCTTCCTTCAGTACCGTCCTGATTAAAGAATCTCATGCTTGCATCTGCCTTGGATGATTTTCCCACAAGAACCAAAGAGTCCGCACCGATTCCATCACGCCTGTCACACAACCGAACGGCAAGTCCACCAGGATTGTTGATGTACTGATTGCGTGTGTCGATGATAATAAAATCGTTTCCGGTTGCAGACATTTTTCTAAAGTGAATAACCTGGTTGCTTTCCCTCAATTTGTTGATGTCAATCAGTTCCACATTTTCGGCAGTGTATTTTGATTTCAGACAGTTGGCAATTGCGTTGGCAGTATCAAGAGCTGTCAAACAAGGGATGTCCCTTTCAACTGCATGTCGCCTCATTTTTACAGAGTCCGCCTGTGGATTTCGACCCTTGGCTGAAGTTGAAATCACATAATCAATCTTGCCTGAATCCAAAAGTGTCAAAAGGTTGTCGTCCGGATTTTCGTGAATCTTGTTGACTGTTTCCACATCCATTCCAAAATCACGGAGGGTCTCTGCGTTACCTTCTGTTGCGTAAAGTTTGAATCCCATGTCATAGAATTTTCTTGCAAGGGCTGGCAGTTCATAGCGGTCGGTTTTTCTGACGCTGAACAAAACTCCACCAGTACGCTTCATGTTGTAGCCTGCACCAATGAGTCCCTTGAAAATTGCTTCCTCCATTGTGGCAGCGATTCCCAAAACTTCACCAGTTGATTTCATTTCAGGTCCAAGATGAGTATCCACGTCCATGAGTTTTTCAAAACTGAACACAGGAACTTTTACCGCAAAGTATGGAGGAATTTTGTAAAGACCAGTGCCATACCCCATGTCCTTGATTTTTTCACCAAGCATTGCACGGACAGCCAAATCAACCATTGGAACATTTGTAACTTTTGAAATGTATGGAACGGTTCGGCTTGAACGAGGGTTGACTTCAATAATGTACAAATCGTTGTTGTAAATCAGATACTGAATATTAACCAGACCCTTTGTTCCCAATGCCAACGCAAGTTCTCTGGACTGCTTGATAATTTTTTCACGGATCAAATCGTTCAGGTTCCAGCTTGGATAAACAGCGATTGAATCTCCAGAATGAATACCGGTTCGTTCGATGTGCTCCATGATTCCAGGAATCAAAATATCTTTTCCGTCGCAGATTGCATCAACTTCCAATTCGGTTCCCATCTTGTACTGGTCAATCAAAATTGGATTTTCAATTCCCTGGGCCAAAATGATTTTCATGTACTCTTTTACATCATCATCATTGAAAGCGATAATCATATTTTGTCCACCAAGGACATAGCTTGGTCTAAGCAAAACAGGATAGCCCAAATCTTTTGTCGCCTTCAATGCTTCTTTTTCAGTAAGAACAGTCAATCCACGAGGACGCTTGATTTGCAGACGCTCACACAAATCATCAAATCTTTCTCTATCTTCAGCCAAGTCGATTGAATCAGCTGATGTTCCCAAAATTCTGATTCCCTGCTGGTCCAAGAATTTTGTCAACTTGATTGCAGTCTGACCACCAAATGCAACCACCACGCCAACAGGTTTTTCAGTATTGATAACACCCATGACATCTTCAGGAGTAAGTGGCTCAAAATAAAGTCTGTCGGAAGTATCAAAGTCGGTGGAAACTGTTTCAGGGTTGTTGTTGATTGTGACCACTTCATAGCCCAGGCGCTTTAATGCCCAGACACACTGAACCGATGCATAATCAAACTCGATTCCCTGACCAATGCGGATTGGACCTGAGCCCAAAACAATAATCGTTCCCTTTGATTTTTTCTGATTCTTGCCCCAGGTTGCTGTGGACAAATTATTTTCGGACAACTTTTTCTTTTCATCCAAAAATTCCTTTGCCTCGTTTTCGCTGTCGTAGGTTCCGTAAAAATAAGGGGTCTCTGCATTAAACTCACCGGCACAAGTATCAACCATTTTGAAACTGGCTGGAAGATGAGCAAGTTGACCTTTTTTGAACAAACGAGCTGCTTCCTTTGCTTCGGACAAAATTCCAGTGCATCCAACGATTTTTACGCCGGACAGATTTTCAATAACCTTGTCAGGATAGCCCAGATTTTTTCCCTTAAGATAAAGTTCCTGTGTAAAATCTTTTTCCGATGTGTTGGAAATTTCCTTTTCATAATCAGCAAGATTTTTTAGATGATTCAGGAACCACAAATCGATTTTTGTAATCTGGTGGATTTCATCCAAAGTTAAAATGTTTCTCTTGATTGCCTGGAAGATTGCAAAAATTCTTTGGTCGGTGCACTGTGCAACTCTGGTCTTAATCTGTTCATCGCTTTCTTCAACAAAGACTGGAAGATTCAATGACTGTACACCAACTTCAGCCCCTCGTGCTGCCTTCATAATGGCTTGTTCAAAACTTTGACCGATTGCCATAACTTCACCAGTGGCTTTCATCTGTGTTCCCAAATCTCTTTTTGCGTAAACAAATTTTTCAAACGGGAACTTTGGCATTTTTACGACCACATAATCCAAAACAGGTTCAAAGCAGGCAGCAGTCTTTTTTGTAACAAAGTTTGGAATCTCGTCCAAGTTGTAACCGATTGCAATCAATGCTGCGACTTTTGCGATTGGATAACCAGTTGCCTTGGAAGCCAAAGCTGATGAACGGGACACACGAGGGTTCACTTCGATTACAGCATATTCAAATGTTTCAGGATTCAAAGCAAACTGACAGTTACATCCACCTTCCATGCCCAGACTTGAAATAATGTTCAAAGCAGCGGAACGCAACATCTGGTATTCCTTGTCGCTCAAAGTTACGGCAGGGGCAATAACAATTGAATCACCAGTATGCACACCAACAGGATCAAAGTTTTCCATAGAACAAACGGTCAAAACATTTCCTGAACCGTCGCGCATTACTTCAAACTCAATTTCCTTCCATCCACTAATACATTTTTCAACCAGAATCTGATGGATTGGGGAACGATGCAAACCATTGTGGGCAATTTCGTCCATTTCCTCATCATTATGAACAATACCGCCACCTGTTCCACCTAAAGTAAATGCCGGTCGAATAATTGCTGGATAACCGATTTCATTTTTAACAAAGTCCAAAGCGTCTTCGTATGTTGTAACGACTTTTGACGGAATACAAGGCTCACCGATTTTTTCCATTGTGTCCTTGAACATCTGTCTGTCTTCAGCTTTGTCAATTGTTTCCGGTTTTGCACCCAAAAGCTGAACATTGTGTTCTTTCAAAAATCCAGACTTGGCAAGCTCCATGGACAAAGTTAAACCAGTCTGTCCACCCAAAGTTGAAAGCAGTGAATCTGGTTTTTCTTTTTCAATGATTCGCTGGATTGTTTCTGGAATCAAAGGTTCAATATAAATTTGGTCGGCCATGGTGTGGTCGGTCATAAGGGTCGCAGGATTTGAGTTCACCAAAACAACTTCCAGTCCCTGCTCTTTCAACGCTTTGCATGCCTGACTACCAGCATAATCAAATTCCGCAGCCTGACCAATAATGATTGGACCAGAACCAATGACCATTACTTTATGAATATCTTTATTTAGTGGCATACAAAACCTCCGTTTCGTTAATCAATTTTACAAAATCATCAAAAAGGAAACTTGTGTCCAATGGACCTGCACAAGCTTCTGGATGGAACTGAACGCTAAAGGCTGGACTCTTTGTGTAAGTGACCCCTTCGCAAGTTCCGTCATTTGTGTTGATGAAGCTCAACTGGGCACCTTTTGGAAGTGTCTCATTTTTTACAGCATAACCATGATTTTGTGTGGAGATAAAAACTCGTCCTGTTCGCAAATCTTTTACAGGTTGATTTGGACCTCTGTGACCGTACTTCAATTTTTCTGTGTCAGCACCATTCGCCAATGCCAACAACTGATGTCCCAAACAGATGCCAAAGATTGGAACCTTTGCTTTTACCAATTTTTTGATTTCGCTGATGATTGTGATATTTTCTTTTGGATCTCCAGGACCATTGCTCAACATAATTCCATCTGGATTCAACGCAAGGATTTCTTTTGCACTTGATTTTGAATCAACAGTTATAACTTCCAACCCACGCTTCAAAAGTTCACGACGAATGTTTGCCTTTGCACCAAAGTCCCAAAGAACAACTTTTTTTCCTTTACCATTTTTCATTGCCAACTTTGAATCGTAGATTTTTGTGCCGTCCGATTTTACTGGAACAAATCTATATTCAGCAGATTCTTTGAAGATTGTTTTTGCGTCTTCTTCTATTTCGGTAGCACTGCCTGTTACACTTGCAACAGCGTCCTTGATTACGTAAGATTTTATCTGATTTAATATCTTTTGTTTTTCATCTGATTTTTTTAATGCTTTTAAGATTGATTTTGCCTGGTCATCTTCACCCGAAACAATCATTCCGTTCATAACACCAGACTCTCGTAAAACTTTTGTCAATGCCCTTGTGTCAATGTCATACAATCCAATGATGTTTTGACTTTTCAACCAAGCATCCAAATCACCACCACAACGGAAATTGGAAGGATTTTCACACCAAGACCGAACGATGTATGCTTTTACATGGATTTTTCCACTTTCAAAATCCTTGGGAATTACACCATAGTTTCCAATCAACGGAAAAGTCTGGGTAACGATTTGTCCGTAATAGCTGGGATCGGTCAAGGTTTCCAAATATCCGTTCATGCCTGTGGTAAAAACTGTTTCACCAATCACAACCCCTTCTGCACCAAAGCTTTTTCCTTCAAAAACTCGACCGTTTTCCAAAATCAAATATGCCTTACTCATAGCGCTTCCTTGAAAAGCAAAAAAAAAGACCCTTAGCCCAAAAAAAAGAAATCTTTTGAACTAAGCGTCATTGCTTATCTTTACAAATATAGTAAATTTAAGAAATTTTTGCAAGAGGATTTTGAATATCATCCCATGTTTTTGCAAATTAGAATTTTCCTCCACCCAATGAGACCCCCAATTTCATAGCCACGTTTGGTGCTTTTGTCATATCAGTCCAGGTGATATATGGACCTGCCGAGAAAGATATATTTTTGAATGGAGTCCAGCTGCCTGTGATTGACACAATTCCAGCATAGGGCATAAAAGCTTTTCCAGAAGTCATAAGTTCGGCAGCCTCTGACAAAGATTGAACATTAGTTTTTCCTAAATAAAACAGTCCAAAAATTGTGGCACTAAAATCTGAATCAGCGATATTTGCAAAATTAACAGTTGCTGCAAGATTACTTCCATAGGTCAAATATTTGTGGTCATCCAAATTTCCATCAAAATAATACTGCCCCATGACTGTGATTTGTGGCCCCGTCCAAACATGCATGGCTCCAACTGTTCCCTGGAAAATTAAATCTTTGTTTTTCCATTCAGTGCTTTCGTTCCATTGTTTTTGGGTTCCATAGCTCAAGACTCCTTCCCCAAATACACCGATTTTTCCATTGATAATACTTCCGCTGGCAGTGACCATAATTTTTGGAGAATTTTCCAATCTAAACACACCACCAAAACCGAGTTCCCAATTTCCAACAACCACATCCATTTTTCCAGCAATGGCAGTCTGTTTTAAAAGATATGGATACATTGCACCATCTAAATAAGTTGAAAGTCCAACATTGTCTCCACTTGGCATTGTTGTTGTCGTCGATGGTGGAACAAGATAAAGCCACAAACAGTTTTGGGAATCAGTAAATGGAATCTGCGCTCGGAGATTTAAGCTTCCATCAACTTGGGCACTTGTATTTTCCGGATCGATTGATGAACTGTTAATCATGTCGGACACTGGACTAAAGAAAAATCCTGCACCCCATGAAACTGTATGAAGACCAAAGCGGAAAAAGACTTTATCAGCAACAGAAAAATCTGTGAACAACTCTTTCAGATAAAGCCAATTTGTTATTGAAAAACTAGGCATTCCACCGCCAGACAAAAGTGAAGAAATATCCACTCCTGGGAACATATCTTCCAAATCTTTTTTTGTGTCTTCGTCCAATTGTCCAGAACCTGATGAAAGACTCATGCCTATGGAATCGCTAAATGGATATCGGATTCCAAATTTTGTGTACATTCGCAAAACATTTGTCGGTCGCGCATCAATAAAAAGACTTGCACCAACTGTAGGACTTATGCGACTGTCTTTAACTCTTTCCCAAAAGTCGGAATCATCGTCGCGGTAAAGACTGGTGTAAGTTGAAAGTCCCAAATCAAAAGAACCTCCAACTCTTACGCTACCAGTTTCAAAAAGATTTCCCATTGCCATTGCGGAAGATTTTTCATCCAAAGCTACAAGTTCATCAATTCCATCGTCAGCAAAAAATTCATCATCGGCACTACCGAACCAATCTTCATCATCGCTTCCAAAAAAACTGTCGTCGCCAAAATCGTTGCTTGAACCAAAGTCTGATTCAAAACTTGTCACAGTGGAATCATCAGACGGGAAAAATGCTTCATCGGAAAAATCCATATTCTGGGCAAACACCAACGAAGCATCCATCGACAAAATTATCGCCGCAAAAACAAGGGAATTTTTTTTCATTAATTCAATCCTTCAAGATAGGCTTTCGTAAATACCGTGTTTGGCAATTTGTCAAAAGTCAAATCTGTAATAACTTCCTGAGTATTTTCACCCTTGTTCAATTCATCACGCAAGATAACCTGGGTTGGAACATATCCAGCTGGAACTTTTGTGTATTTTGGCAAAAGTGTTGTTCTCATCAATCGTCCTGAACCAGAAAAATCTTCTTCCTTCAAAACCAGAGGAACATCTTTTCTTACATAATAGACGCTTTTTGCGTAAGCAGGTTCGGAAGTTTTTGCCTTCAATGTCACAACATAAACTGGATATTTACCCAATGTACTTTCTTCAAAATTTTCCACTGAATAATTTTCACGCCATCTAGCTGCACTCTGGTCCACATCATCAATGTTCAAGTCTGAATCACCAAGGGCATCCTTCAAAGATGAGTGTGTGAACTTTCGGCTGATTGGATCGTAAGCCCAAATGTTGTCACCATCACGAAGATATCCTGTTCCTTTGTCTGCTTCCGGGAACAATTGAACAATGGTCATCAAATCCTTGTCGGTGCGCTGAAAGACTTTATATTTCAAACTCTGGTCAGCTTTACCAGGTTTCTGAATCAAAAGTGTCATTGTGGCAGAATAATCACCGTGGTATGCCAAAACATCATTGGTCTGTTCCATCAATTTATATGCTTTTTCGGCAGTCGCAGAATTAACCTGTGCAAAAGCCAAACCACTACCAAGTGTCAAAGCCAAAATCAAGCTAGAAATTTTTGTTGCAATTTTCATTTATGCCTCCATAAAAGCAAAGTTTTCTTCTATTATATAACAACAAATTTTATAATAAACAAGTTACAGTCAAGGGAATCTCTATAACGTAAATTTTAGAGTCCCCTCAAACTTATTTAAGATTCTGTCATGCTGGACTTGATTCAGTATCTCATTAAATCAATTCAATACAAAGATTCAGAGATTCCAAATCAAATTCGGAATGACATTTTTTGTACTTTTCAACAGTCAAAGTCTATTTAACCGTTCTCAATGCTTCTGCTGGACTAAGTTTAGCAGCTTTTTTAGCGGTGCCCCGAACTGCCATAGCTGTAAGCAAAATCATCAAGATATACTGAATCAAAATCGATACAGGAGAAAGCACAAAAGACATATGTCCACCATGCAGGAAGAATTGAACCGATTCCGTTGAAATACGAGGGATTCCCAAAATCAACATAAGCACGACAGCGGCAATACAACCCATGACAGCTCCAATCAAACAAAGTCCGACAGCTTCGTAGGTAAAAGTCTTGCCTGTATCTTTACCGGTCATTCCCAAAGCACGCATGGTTCCAATTTCTCTGATGCGCTCATACAAAACCATTCTGTAGGTATTTGAAACACCCACCATAACGATAAGCAGAATCACAATCAAAATAATTGTTGTAACTGTATGCACAATGCTCATGGCTGATTTCAACTGAGGCGCTCCATCGTCCAAACTTTCCACACCATATTTCACGCCTTCCCAAACAATGTCCTTGCCCAAAAACTGTTTGTTTATTCCACGCTCCACATTTCCTGGATTGGTTTTTCTTGCAAGCCTAAGGTCAGAAACATTTACACCATCAGCTCTGATTGCATCTTCCAATGCCAGGGCAACCTGAGTCTGTTTGTTTTTGTTTTTCAGGTAGATAGAAAAATAGTTGTATCCACCTTCATTGATTCCAACAAGCTTGTTCAAAGTTTCAATATCGGTATAAGACATTATGCCAGTAAGGAAATTTGAATCCTTGTTAATAGCGACGACTGTAAATTCTCCAACCTCATTCTGTCCGTAAATTGTGTTGGTCACATACAAAATCGCATCACCGATTTCGACTTTCAGATTTTTTGCCGCATTTTCACCAATAAGAATCGTGTTAGGCTTTTTCAAGTCTTCTATATTACCGTCAACAATTTGTAGCGATTCCAAGAAATTTTTATCATTTTCAAAGTCACGACCAAAAGTCTGGGTCAAAATTTTTTTTCCATTAAAAACAATCTGACCAGTGGAACTTGTGTAATGAGAAATATACTTGTAATCGACTCCCAATTCATTGACCTTGTTGATCAAATAATCGTGGTCACGGATAATCGGAACAACATCCATTCCAAGCAATCTACCTGATTCTTCATCAAGCTGGGTACTTTTTTCATAGCCTGCCACAATAACAGTTCCACCAAGCATCTGTGTAATCTGTTCCTCCAGATTTGAAACTGCTCCACTTGTCAAACCATCGACGGCGGTAACAACAAAAAATCCAAAGGCAACTGCAATACCCAAAATAACATTTCTTTTTTTATTTCGAGACAGATTTCTTAAAGCAAATTTTATAAGTTGCATATCTTTCCTCCATTATGCAGAACCTTTTGACAAGGCCTTAAGCGGTGTGATTTTCAAAGCGGAAGAAACTGGATAGATATTACTCAAAAAACTTCCTGCCAGGACACCCACAAGCGAGAATATAACAATCACTGGTGTCGGGCTAAAATGCAGCTGTCCACCACCAAGGATAACCTTAGCAATCATGTTGTCTCCCACGCTCAATTGAAGACTGTTGAAAATCCACATAACCACAAACGCAAGAATCACACCAATTATTGATGAAACCACGGTAATAGATAAAGCTTCTGTGTAAAACAGTTTTCTGACAAAAGATTTTTCCGCACCGATTGCACGCATGGTTCCAATTTCAGAAGTTCGTTCGATGATAGAAACCGTCATGGTGTTCATAATGATGATGAAAACAACAATCGCCAAAACTGCAACAAGTATATTGAAGAAAACATTAATTCCGGCAACTGTTTTTGTGTAGGACGCGGCAGCATCTTTCCAACCCATAGCCTTTGCATCGACTCCCTTTTCCTTGAATGTCTGGTTCAAAGTTTTGATAGCTTCTTTTGCATCAACTCCAAGAGGAACTTTTGCCTGAATAAAATGCCATGAAGAAGAGTCGGTCAAATTAAGTTCATCGCGCAAAGTTGTGTCTCCCAAAAGATTTTCAAAATCCATCTGGTCTGCACTTAAAAAGTCATCGGTGTGGTCTTCAACCATATCTCCAAAGATATCTTCATCACCAAAAAGATCGTCTTCGCTGGCTTTCCACAAATCCACGTCCAATCCTTCAGCAACACCACCGTCGAAACTTGCGGCATAAGTCAAATCAGCAAAAGCTCTTGCAAAATCTGGATTACAATAGATGGTCTGGAACATGGCGCTATATTCATTGGCTGGGGTATAGAATCCTACGACCTTTGCTTCACGAATAACACCGTCGGAATTTGCACCCATGACCAAAACTTCATCGCCAACATTCAATTCCTGCTTGAAAAAATTCTGGAAACTTTCACGGATTCGAGTGTCAATCAGCAACTGGTTTTCCGATGACGAATAATCAATGTCACGCCCCTCAACAATGTGCTGTCCACCAAAAAGTTTGAAATATGATTTATCCTCGCCAGCGAACATCAAAAACACAGGGATGTCTGCAATATTTACGGAATCATCGGACATAAGGGATGCCAAATCAATTTCCATACCCTTCATCATAATTCCTTTTGTAGAAATCATTCTGGTACGACCGTTTGAAAATCCACTTTGGTCCAAAATTTCTTCAACCTTTTCAATATCCATAAGCGCTGGAATCTGTGGCACCGACCCACTAAAAGACACATCCACGGCAGAAAAAATATCCACCGACCAACCTTCTGGAGGAGTCTGACAGATAGTGATATCACCAGTGTAATTTGCACGGAAATCTTTTTCCAAACCACGATTGATTGATTCCAAAAAAGAGTTTCCCAAAATTACGATTGCGATTCCAAAAATAATAAAAAGTGAAACAATGATTGACTTGGCTTTGTGCTCTTTTATATTACGCAACGCCAACTGAAAAATCACTTTCATTTAAGCCTCCCCGTAAATGTTGGAACCTGCCTTATGCTCGTCCTGTACAATCTGTCCATCAAGGATATGCACAACATGGTCGCACATATTTACAATTCGAGCGTCGTGGGTAGAGAAAATAAATGTGGTCTGCAAATCTGGGTCATTGTTCAAAGACTTCATCAAAGACAAAATCTGTTCACTGTTTTTTGAGTCCAAGTTGGCGGTAGGTTCATCGGCCAAAATAACGGGAGCTTTTGTAACCAACGCACGGGCAATAGCAACACGCTGTCTTTGACCACCAGAAAGCTCGGTTGATTTATGGTCCTTCCATTCAGTGAGACCGACTTTTTCAATCAAAAAATCAATCCATTCTTTTTTCTGTGCCTTTGAAAAATCATCAACTGGACTTTTTCCTTCAAGATTCTTTGGCTTAATCAAAAGTGGAAATTCAATATTCTCATAGACATTCAAAACTGGAATCAAGTTGAAAGTCTGGAAAATGAATCCCAACTGAGAGCGTCTCAGACCTGTAATTCTTTTGTCCAATTTTGCAGGAATAGAAGACCTGACTTTTTTCTTTGAATCATTCTGCCAACGGTCGCTACCAACCTGTGTTTTTTCAAGATTTACATCTTTGTAAACATCCACTCCATTAATATTTACTGAACCACCAGATGGAATATCAATCAAACCTAAGATGTTTAAGATTGTAGATTTTCCTGAACCAGATGGACCAGAAATAGCCGCAAATTCGCCTTTCTCTATAGAAAATGAAACATCCTTTACAGCAACAACATCCTGCTTTCCCAAAGGATAGACTTTGTGCAAATGAGAAAGAGTTATAACAGACATGGAGCCCCCCAAAATATAAAAACTTCTTTATTATTATAATAGAAGATAATAAAAACAATCGCAATAGGCAAGTTTTTTTGAAAAAAATAAATTTTATTGGAAACTTTCATGGGATAATTTCGAATTTTCAAAAATGAATAACTGGATGAATTGCTTCAGATCAACGATTTTACTAACGCATAATCCTTTTTGATAATTCAGTGATTTTATAGATTT
>JAZUEV010000562.1:0-3733 GCA_045640345.1 Treponema sp. | reverse complement strand
AATCTTTAAAAGACATTTTTTAGGAATTAACCTTAATCACAAACGAGGATAAATAAAATGAAAAAAAGTTTTGTATTGCTTCATCTGTTTTTACTCCTTAATGTATTATCGTCTTGTGTTTTTGAGGATGAAGATATTTCTCATATAACAAAAAAAAATTCAATAAAAAATTTTGAGGCATTAAATAATCCAATTGTTGTTACCATGCCCGTCAGTCATTACACAAAAAATGGGAAAATAAAACACGTGATAAAAGACGGCGATATTTTTGTTGTGATTGATTGGGAATCGGATAAAGTTTTTGACTGGATTTATTCACCTGACCCTTATGGTTCAACTATATCAAGATGTGTTGAACTGTCAAATGCGGTTGGAACAAAAAGATATTTTTCTTCGTCAGAGAAATCAGGGCTAGCAAATTGTATTGAAAATAAATCAACAAAAGTTTTTTCTTACAACACAAATAGGAAAGGTTTGTTTTTAAATTCTCGGTCGGTTGGTGGCGTAAAAACAATTTTGAGTAATACATTTTTTGGTGAAAAAAATATTTTCTGTGGATTTATTTTTAATGGTTTTACAGGAAATGTGGATGATAAAAAAATCGAAATTGAAACAACGAGCTCAAATCTCCAAAGACTTGTGGCGGACGAAAGCGGAAATCTATGGACAATTTTGCCTAACAATGAAAACGATGTTCTGTATAAAATAGATGCAAATAGTTGCGAGTATAAGGAAATTGTAAAATTGGATAATCAGAATTTTGCGGAGGACATTTTCGGAGAAGAGCATGAAGAGGATGTTCATAATGTTATTGCCGTAAATAATGGAATTGTTTTTATTGAGCGCACACAATATGGTCCGGGAAACCATGAAATTCATAAACCGAAAATTTTTATTGTTGATTCCAATTCGTCAAATCCCTATGAAAATATGAAAACAATTTCTGTGCCTGATGAAATAAAAAACTTTCCGTACTATTTATATGACGGTGTTATTTATAAAGGAAATCTTTATGTTGCCGCTCCGCTTTCAATTGGTTTTGAAGGAATCACGGATGATGATAATTTGTGTATTATAAAATTTGATATTGAAAATGAATCCTCAACCCTTTTTGGCGTTCCATTGAAATTTAGATATAACCAGAATGTTTGGCTTAGGAAAAATCGACTTTATCTTATGAACTCGTGGAATCCGCAAAAAATTTCTTACACATATATTGATTTGGACACCGGAATTCAGGGAAAGGTCGTGAAAATGGATTTCGACAATATTGTTGGAAAATAATTTAGGACAGTTATGAAAAAAATTTATTTTTTATTTTTGTTTAGCTTGATTAGTTCGTTTGGATTTTCTCAGATTGTCGTAAAAACAAATGCGACTGTGCCAGGACTTTTAACCGAAAAAATGCACAACAGTCTTGTGCCTGACAACAAAGACTTTTTAACAAATCAAATGATTGGATTAAATGCTGCCGATTTATCTGTGCTATGGGAATTTTCTTCAAAAGATGAAAAAGATTTTCATTGGTTTTTAGGACTTGATGGTGGTTATTGTGTTGAAGGTATGCCTTTGAATATTGAATGTGGCGTAAATTACAAGATTGCTGAATTCCCGAAACTCAGAATAGAAATCCAAGGTGAAATAAAAACTGGTCCCATGGTCCATACAAACGGTGGAGTTTTTTTGTTCAATGAAGTTTCTTTTGATTTGATTTTTATGCATCCAAATAGAAAACATTTTTTCGGAGGCATCGGAATTTGTGATGATATGTATTGCTATGTTGAGTTCTATAAGGTCAGGGAACCTTTGTACTGTATCGGAAATCTGTGCGGTTTAGAGTTTTCCGTTGGGTATAGATTTTAATCTTTCCTGTGTTATGAAAGATTTTTTTTATGAAAAACTGGATTGTCAAATTTTAGTTTAGAAAATCCCTACAAAGTGTAACTATGAAAGATGCTTTGTATAAAATCCTTGTATAAAACCTCCAAAACCTCCAAAAGTCATCGAATTTTAGCAGTTTCTAAGGTAATAAATGGTCATATTTTGCCAAATGTTACCTTTTATTACCTAGACTAAAAAAATGGCTGTGGTATGATGTGGGTATTTAAATAAGTAAAAGGAGACTTGTTATGAAAAAAATTAAACAGATACTTGTTTTTTCAGGTATTATGCTTGGGTTTATTGGATGTAACAACAGTGTTTATGAAAATGTGGAAAATACATTTGAAGAAGAAATAGATGTTTCTTCAGAAATCATAAGATTGGGGAAAAAACGACAGAATCCTTTTTCAAGAAATTCCAGAGATGCAGACTTTAGTCCAAACTATGTGTACTTCAGAATCAGAACATCCAGTGTTGATAACATTCAAAAGATAGAGCAAGAATTAGGCGACCTTCAGACGACACCGCTAGATTATGAAATTCTTCAGGGTGGATGCCAGACGGTTGACAATCAGGGGTCAGAAGATTTTACTCCTTGGTTCTATGCAATGACAACCGTGGATACATTCACTGATTTGCAGATGCTTGGAGAAACCGAGGTTCTGGACGAAGTATATTTGTCCGACGAGGATTTGAGAAGATTCACAGAATGTGACGAGTCTGATGATTCTGGTTCAAGGTTTCTTTGGTTCAACTACAAAAAATGTAGGCCAAAGGGAAAAGTTCAGATGTGGGATGAAATCAGGGGATGCTATGTCCCAGTCCCAGGTGTAAAGGTGACGGTCAGCCAATGGTGCCATATAGAAAGCACCTACACAAATCAGGATGGTTTTTTTGATATTGGAACAAACTTTACAACTTGCTGGCAAAATACTGCGAACGTAAAAGTGACATTCGAGAATGGAACAGATTCAGTCTGTCCGGCGTGGTCCCCAATAAAGGCTTTCTACAATGCTGGTGATAGGGGTGTCGGTGACTTGGGTAATATAACAATCACACTTGGAAACAACACTGCACAGGCGGACTATGGAAGAGTGATTACCGCTGCAAATGCCTATAGAAAACTGGCTGCAAAAGATCATGTGACAAATCCTGTTGGACTCAAACTGTGGGTAAGCGATGATATACAGGGTGGTGTAACACTTATGAGGGACGCCATGGCTTTGGACATTGGTGCTGTAGGTGCTGCTCTTGGTAGTATTGGAGGTTTGGGGGGTGCAATTGTTGGAAGCTGTGTTGGGGCGGCATTGGCTGAATTTTATCTACCCGATATAATCATCGGATTTAAGGGAAGTTCTGCTGGTGGTAGAACCAAAACAGAGACAGCGTTTGAGATAACATTCCACGAAATGTCCCATGCAAGTCATTTCTCCGCCTTGGGAGGTAATGGCATATTGTACTGGAACAATGAATACATACAGATGCTTGGAGGATGGCTGGAACTTTTGACAAAGGGTGAGGATCCATTTTCTAATTGCTACAACGATGGAAAAAACACCTTGGTCTGCCTTATTGAATCATGGGGATATTTCTATGGATTTTATCTTACAGATGTTTATTTCAATAGTGATAAAGAAATGACAAAATATAAATACAGGAAAATTTTAGAATCTGGTACTCAGGAAGATTTATTTTTTTTATTTTACAAAGCATTTTATGATTTACTTGATGGAAAGAATTATGACGAACCATGGGACAATGTAGGCTGCTTTACCGTTGCAGACATATTTAGTCCTTACAAAACATTTTCTGTCCAATCCATAAACGACTGGTACAATAAATTCAAGCAACT
>JAZUEV010000561.1:0-1867 GCA_045640345.1 Treponema sp. | reverse complement strand
GCTGGAAAACAAAATCAAAGTGACCCTTGTTTCATCAGATCCAGAAGAGACGAAAAAATATTTTGACGATCTGTCAAACCTTGAGATAGTTCTTCCAATAAAAAATCTGAAGGAAAAACTTTTTGAATATGATCTGCTTGTGACTCATTATGGTTTTACTGCTTTTGAGGGAAGGGCTGCTGGATGTGGAGTTCTGCTTTTGGGTACATCAAGTTTGCATGAAAAACTTTCCCGTGAATATGGATTCAAATGTCTTTCGCCAAAGGAAATTAATTCCGGAAGAATAAAAAGTGTTTTGATGAATCCAGAAAATCTTTTGTTCAAGAAAGATGATTCAAAAGAAAAATCCTTGGGGAATTTTTTGACGGATCTTTCAAAGGGACTTCCACTTCCATGTCCGATTTGTGGAGGAGAACATGATTGTGAAAATCGATTGGTGGCGAGAACCCCCGAAAGAACTTTCCGTCGCTGCAAAAAATGTGGCATGGTCTATCAGTCCTGGACTGTCCAATCTGTTCAGACCGAATACAAGCGTGAATATTTTTACGAGGACTATGAAAAACAGTACGGAAAAACCTATGAAGAAGATTTTGCTTCCATAAAGAGCCAGGGAAAAAGACGCATAGAAAATGTGGAAAAGGTTTTCAAAAAAAAGGGAAGCGTTCTGGATATTGGATGCGCCTTGGGACCATTTCTGGATGCCGCAAAAGATTGTGGATGGAAAGTCTATGGAACAGACATCTGCCAGGACGCTGTTGATTATGTGAATCAAAAACTGAATCTCCCTGCCGTCTGTGGTCCATTCCCCGATGTGGATTTGAAAAAACATTTCGGCGTGGACGGATTTGATGCGGTGACCATGTGGTTTGTGATTGAGCATTTCCAAAATCTGGACGACATTTTGAAAGCAGTATCGTCTCTTGTAAAAAAGGATGGGATATTTGCGTTCAGCACTCCATCTGGGGAAGGGGTCAGCGGAAAATACAACACCCAAAGTTTTTTTGAGCAAAGTCCTTCCGACCATTACAGCATTTGGGAGCCAAGCAAAGTGGATTCAATTTTGTCGAAATATGGCTTCAAGCTTTGCAAGATTGTTCCAACTGGAATCCATCCGGAACGTTTTCCGATTGTGAAAAAAAATGGATGGACAAAAGAAAATTTCCAGTTTAAAATTTTAGAAAAAATCAGCAGGGCAAAAAATCTTGGTGACACTTTTGAAGTTTATTGCAAGAAGGTGAAATGATGGAAAATAAATTCGTAATGATTTTAGGGGCTGGATTGATGCAGCGTCCGGCAATTGAAGCGGCAAAAGAATTGGGCTACAAAACTTTGGTCGTGGATGCAAATCCAAAAGCCTTGTGCGTTCCTTTTGCCGACAGATTTGAACCTGTGGACCTGAAAGACAGGGAAGGACTTCTTTCTTTGGCCAAATCCATGGGAGATTCATTGAAGGGTGTGTTCACGGCGGGGACAGATTTTTCAGCGTCTGTTTCATTTGTGGCGGACTCTTGTGGATTCAAGGCGCATAGTTTTGATTCAGCATGCAACGCCAGCAATAAAATCCTCATGAGGGGATGCTTTGAAAAAGAAGGTGTCCCGTCTCCAGATTTTAAGGAAATCCATCGAACCCAGATAGCATCATTTTTGGATCCAAAAATCCTAGGTGGAATTGACTTTCCTAAAGTTGTAAAACCTGCCGACAACATGGGTGCGAGAGGGTGCAGGCTTGTAAGATGCAGGGAAGAGTTTTTGACATCCATAGAAGATGCTGTCAGAAATTCAAGGACAGGGACTGCCATATTTGAAGACTACATGGAGGGACCTGAGTTTTCCATCGACGCCATTGTTTATGAAGACACATTGACCA
>JAZUEV010000560.1:0-2066 GCA_045640345.1 Treponema sp. | reverse complement strand
CTATCATTGACCTGGCTTCGTCCTCAGGGATTCCACGGTTCATAAGATAGAAGATGGCCTTGTTGGAGATTCGTCCAATTTTTGCCCCGTGTCCAATATCGCAGTCGTCTGTCATAATGTTCATCGCCGGGATTGTGTCCGAACGGCTTTCTGAATCCAGCATCAATGAATCACAGTTTACAGATACTTTTGAATGTTTTGCGCTCTTGTTGACCACAACGGAACTTCTGTATGTGTTCCTTCCTCCAGATTTGGAGATGGATTTTGAACTTATGACGCTGGATGTGTATTTTCCTATGTGGACCACCTTTGCTCCCGTGTCCAAGTCCTGTCCGTTTCCGCTGAATGTTATTCCAGTGAATTCACAAAGGGAATGGTCTCCCTTGAGGATCGTGGTAGGATAAAGATAAGAGATGTGGCTTCCAAATGAACCGCTCACCCATTCCATTTTACCGTTTTCTTCCACGACCGCGCGTTTTGAGTTCAGGTTGTACATATTTTTGGACCAGTTTTCAATGGTGCTGTACCTAAGATGCGCATTCTTTTTTACTATGAGCTCGACGCATCCCGCATGAAGGTTCGCCACATTGTATTTTGGTGCGGAACATCCTTCGATGAAATGCACGTCGGCCCCCTCGTCCACGATAATCAATGTATGCTCAAACTGTCCAGCCCCGGCCGCATTCAATCTGAAATATGACTGAAGAGGTACGGAGACCTTCACTCCTTTAGGCACGTATACAAAACTTCCGCCACTCCAGACTGCTCCGTGCAATGCCGCAAATTTGTGGTCCGTAGGAGGAATGACCGTCATAAAGTTCTCGCGAACCATGTCTGCATATTCACCGTGGAGAGCACTTTCCATGTCCGTGTATATGACTCCCTGCTTTGCGACTTCATCCTTCACATTGTGGTACACAACTTCGCTGTCGTATTGGGCTCCAACCCCCGCAAGGCTTTTTCTTTCCGCTTCAGGAATACCAAGCTTTTCAAATGTGTCCTTGATATCCTGAGGAACATCTTCCCATTTCGCAGCCATTTCAGTCTTTGGTTTTACATAGTGGACAATCTTTTGCACGTCCAGGTCATGAATGTCTGGTCCCCAGTCAGGTTCCTTTGTTTTGTTGAAAATCTCCAGGGACTTGAGTCTCAATTCCCTTACCCACTGGGGATCATTTTTTTCTTCGCTGATTCTTAGGACAACAGACTCGTCAAGCCCTTTCCTGACTTTGTAGAAATCTTCGTCCTTTTCTTCATATCTAAAGTCGTAGAAGGATGAGTTTATATCGTCCACGACTGTTTTTTCTTCAGCCATTAACGGACTCCTTCAATATCAGATGTTTTTACCGCTGCCATTGCCGCTTTTGCCGCCGCCAAGAGACTCGCTTTTCTCTCAGCTTCCTTGATTTCGTCTGGAATAAACTGGTCGAATCCGTTCTTGTTGATTTCGTCCACCAACGAGCCGTCCCCCTCCTTGACGATTTTTCCTTTGACTATGATGTGGGTCTTGTCCACGTGGAGACTTTCCAAGATCCTTGTGGAGTGTGTGATGATCAAAAGCGCTCCGTTGTTCTTTTTCTGGAACTCCAGGATGCCTTTGCTGACAGTCCTTACCGCATCCACATCCAATCCTGAGTCTGTTTCATCCAGGATAGCGAATTTAGGTTTGAGCATAAGGAGCTGAAGAATTTCGGACTTCTTTTTTTCTCCACCTGAAAATCCCACATTCAGGTCCCTCTCTGCGTAGCTGTGGTTCATGTTCAGGATATCCATGGCGGCTTCCAACTCTTTCTGGAATGCCATCAGTTTTACCTTCTGGCCTGTGACCTGCTGCATGCTTGTCCTGATGAACGATTCCAATGATATGCCTGGAACTTCAAGGGGATCCTGGAATGAAAGAAAAAGACCTGCCTTTGCTCTTTTGTCTGTCTCTACATTTGTGATGTCGTTTCCTTCAAAAAGAATCTTTCCGCCTGTTACCTGATATTCAGGATTACCCATAAGCACATTGCCAAGAGTGGATTTACCTGCACCGTTGGGTCCCATAAGGACATGGGTCTCCCCGC
>JAZUEV010000559.1:0-2116 GCA_045640345.1 Treponema sp. | reverse complement strand
CCCCTACGAGTGTCTTTCTATTTTCAATAGGATATACGCTATAAAAAACGCTTTGCGTTAACTGACCCCCAAACGAGTGTCGTAGAATTTTTAATCGGTCGTATCTGAGATTTCTCCACGCTGGTCGAAATGACGGATGTGTCCCTACGAGTGTCTTTTTATTTTCAATTGGATATACGCTATAATTAATCCAATGTGACCAACTTAGTATTATGACTATCATATACGGTGGTTTCGACAAGCTCAACCACCACTTGCACAAATTCATCCACCTCTTAAAAAGAGATGCTGAAATAAGTTCAGCAGGACGGAATTTTAGCTATTGATTTTTGTGTCTTTTCTACCCATGTTCAGTCGTCTGTTTCGGACATTCTCCAGATAGTTTTTTATATCCTCAGGTTTATCATTTTCAATAGAAGATTTTAGTTCGTTCAATGATTCAGAAAATCTGTCGATATGTTCAAGAAGTTCTTTTTTGTTTGCCAAAAAAAGTTCCGTCCAAAGAGGAGCGTTTATAAGGGCGATTCTTGTCAGATCCTCAAAACTTCCACCACCAAAAGCAGTCACCTGGTCGTCTTCCGCAGAATTGACCAAGGCGGAGGCAATCACATGACAAAGCTGGCTTGTGAAGGCAATCTTGTGGTCGTGAATCTGGGCATCGGTCTCCACGATTTGTGTAAATCCAATCTCGCTGATAAGGGTCTTGAAGAGTTCAACATTTTCACGCCTGTTTTGGGGAAGGGGCATGACGATGTAGTTGTGGTTTTTAAAGATTCCACCTGATGAATTGGCGTATCCTTCTTTTTCGCTTCCAGCCATTGGATGTCCGGGGATAAAATCCACATCCTCCCTGGTGATTTCGTCCATGGATTCAAAAATCAATGCCTTAACACCGCTGATGTCAGACACAATCGAGCCAGACTTGAAAGCCTTTATGTGGTTCTTAAGAAAATCAACAGTGGCGTGGGGATAAAGACAGATGTAGACAAAATCGCACTGACAAAGCATCTGGTCAACCTGGTCTATTCTGTAAACTCCGTCGCAGATATGCTGGGACAAAGACAAATCAAGGGACGCTTCGTTTATGTCGCTTCCAAAAATCTTTCCAGATGAATTTGGTCCCGACAAAATATTTTCCCTGATAGCTTTTCCAAGGGAGCCTCCCATAAGACCAAGCCCCACAATACCATAAGTCAATTCATTAAGTTTCTTCATATCCCTATCCCAACAGACCTTCGACTACAGTTTACCTATGGCAGCCTCGACTTCACCTTCCAAGGACTTTGCAATATTCTGGTCCGGCAAAGACTGGATGTAGGACTTCATGTGGCTCAAGAAATTTTTTGCCTCATTGGCATCCACGTCACTGCTTTCAACTTCCGTCAGGTTCAATTTTTCACGAATGTCCTGGGCATTTTCCAAAAGTCCACAATCGCCGTTAAGTTTTTTAATCAAATATTCCAGCTGGAGATTTTGGTGGCTTTCAAGGAATTCCTGTTTCTTGTCAAACGGAAGATAGCTGCTCAAGTCCCTGAGTTTCATAAAGAGCTGGGCAGAAAGTTTTAGTTCATCGGTCTCAACAAAACTGTCCGACTGGAATTTTTCATCCCCAAAGAAGGAACCAGTTTCCGTAGCCGATTCATTTTCATCTTCAACAGTTTCCGAATCAACAGCGTCTTCTTGGTTTTCTTCCAGGATTTCATCATCAAGGATTTCGTCCACATCTATATTGTCGTCATCGTCGCCTTCAACATCGTCAATAAATTCTGAAAGAGTGTCGTCCTTCTGGAACTCTTCAAATTCAGGAGTGTCCGACAGATTTTCTTCGTCCATAAATATTTCACGGTCGGAAGCGGACTCAGTTTCGTTGAACATTTCACCGTCGCCATCAAAGGTATCGTCCTCAGAGAAAATATCTCCATCGGTGATAATATCCTCGAAAGTTTTTTCAGATTCCTCGATGGAACTTACAACGCTTTCTTTTTTATCAACAAAGTCGTCGGCGCTTATGTCCTCAAAATCATCCGATCCAGAAACAGTTTCGACATTCGACTGAACCATCGGGATTTCTTTCGCCACATCATCAAGTCGGATCGTAGCCATGTCGTTCTGTGGG
>JAZUEV010000558.1:0-2791 GCA_045640345.1 Treponema sp. | reverse complement strand
AAAGTGTTCTGTATTTTTGCAACTCAGGAAGTTGCAGCAGCAGCCAAATCATCATTGAGTGACACAATCGCACAGCAGTGTTTGACCAAGATTTATCTTGCTGATGAATCCGCTACTTCTCCAGGCCTTGTGGACAGCTACAGATATTTTGGACTTACAGATTCTGAGATTCTTGCGTTAAGCAATGCCACAATGAAGAAGGATTATTATTTCAAGAACCCAAACGGCTGCAGAATGTTCACATTAGATTTGGATCCTTTCCAGCTCGCTCTGATTTCTCCAGACCATGAAATGCTGGACAAGATTGAAGCTGAAAAAGGAAGGAACACAATGGAACCTCTGGCCTTTGAAATTCTTGAAGCAACAAAAGAAAAGATGGCCGACTTGGGAAGAGACACAAGATGTCTCGATTATGAAAAATATAAAAACATGATTTCATAGATTTGGATGTGGCAGGCAGATATATGTCACAGTTTATTTAAGCTCCATTGTTCTGCCAAATGGAGTCGGATTTTACAACATGAGGGACACATCAAATGAAAAAAAAACTTTTGGCAATACTGTCAGGAATCTTTCTTGCGGTAACAAACATTCATGCGGCAGGCTACCCCGTATTCGATATCACAGGCTGGCTTACTGCAATAGACCAGCTTTACAGCCAGTACGATATGGTTATGAACACAATCACAACCATCGAAAACCAGTACCGACAAATCCAGCAGGCTGTCGAGAGAGCGAAATCAATTGACTGGGAAAACATCCGCTTCGATGGGGACTTCGACATTCGCAACGACATCAAGGACGCAAACAGAAGGGTCAACGCACTTCTGAACCAGGCTCGAAGAATCAGGGACACCCATCATCGATTCCTATGTCGATTTGAACATCTGGCTCAAGAATTCAAATGGTACTGATTCATATTATCTTTCTCCGTCGGCATTGTTCCGAGTCTCTTTACTGGGATGCCAAGTCCTGTGGGAAAAGAACCAGATTTCATACAACATGGAGATGGATGAGCTTGACGAAGAGGATGTCAACTTCATGAAAAAAGGCATGAACAAATTGGGTGCAACCATTGCCCACATACCAAGCATGATTATGACAATCCTGAGCTGCATAGCCTTAATCTGCTGCACGATTTTTGCTGAGATTCAGTACATCATGACCATTTTGGAATACACGATAATCATGGGCATAGGGGCATTCTTCATCCCCTTCATCCTCTTCGATGGAACAAAGGAGATGCCAAAGAAATTGATTCCCGTCTTCACAGGATTTCTGGTAAAGATGATTGTTATCACGATATGCATGTTCTATGTTTTTTACCCTTTCATTGAAACAACCATAAACATCATGGCAGAAAATGGAGGAATGAACTGGGTTACATTCGCCACCCTGCTCTTTAACGGACTCATTTGTCTTGTGCTTACACAGAACGCATCTAAGATTGCCCAGACATTGCTTACAGGACAGCCGCAGTTGTCCATGGGTGAATTCGTTCAGGCACTTGGAACCGCAGCCGTTGGGGCAAGGGCTATGGCAAAAGGTGTTGCGACAACCGGAAAGATTGCAAAGGAAGGCACAAGAAAAGCCGCACAGGGATATGTCAACGCACGTGGTGGAATCACAAAAATGGCAGGAGCTGCAAAGTCTGCAAGCGATGGGGTCAAGGAACTTGGAGGAACCAATGCACAGGCAAGAAAGGCGGCAGCCAAAGGTATGTTTGCTACATTTACTGGAAGCGTTAACGACAAGATTCGCAATGCCGGAAACAATTTCTTACATGGAGGTGGAAAAGGTTCTGGAGGTCACGGCGAAGGTGGATCAGGTGGTGCTCAGGCTCATCAAAGGAGTGGTCAAAACACAAGCCACAATCTTGGTCTGGGAGATTCAAGAACCCTGAACAATTTCTCCAATCCAAATTTCCAGAACGCAACAAAGTATGACGAGGCAACACAGAGCATGACCAATATGACTCGCTCGGAGTTCTATTCGGAAAAATGGAGCCAGGGCAAAAACATAGGCTCACAGGCGGCACTTGATACAATACTGAAAGCAGAAAAAAAGCAAAAGTCCCCTACCCCGCTTCCTGATAACCTTACAGGAAAAACAAGAGGCCAAGCCTAACAATTAAACCAATTAGCAGGAATCCTCTGGATTCCTGCTTTTTTATGTAACAGTCTATTTAAGGCACCTCTTTATGTAACAGTTTATTTAAGATAATTTGATACAATCTGAAAATAAACCTCGGAAAAAGAGTTTTACGTGAAACCCATGTAACAGTGTATTTAAGCCAACTCCCACATATCCGACTCAGCATTACTAGAAGGGCGAATCTCGAATCAAAACTTCGGGTGAAATTTACACCATAAAACAAATCATCCAATGATTCATTTCTGAGAAACTAAAAATCACCACTGAAAGTTAATTCCTGTATTTACCGAAGCCAATAAAAATTCTGCATGTAACAGTGTGTTTAAGAAAAACTCTAGTGTTTTATTCCGCCAGCCATATAAACGGGTATCTCTAAAACTGCAATTTTTGGAGTTTTCCTTGTGTAACAGTTTATTTAAGGCATCCTAGAACTTAACATGTAACAATTCATTTAAGTCGATTTTCCATGAAACGATTTTTAATTTGAGATTGCAATTCTTAAGGCCTCCCATATGTAACAATGTGTTTAAGATGTCTCTCAAAAATATTACACCTTGCTTAAGGGTTCGGTTTCCTCAGCTGACCATCCGATGTAACAGTCTATTTAAATTTTATGTAACAGTGTGTTTAAAACTTT
>JAZUEV010000557.1:0-14147 GCA_045640345.1 Treponema sp. | reverse complement strand
GTGTGCAAAAGCCTTGTTAGCTTCAGCCATCTTGTGTGTGTCTTCCTTCTTCTTGTATGCTGTACCAGTGTTGTTGTAAGCATCCATCAATTCAGAAGCCAATGTTTCAGCCATTCCGTGACCTGAGCGACCACGAGCTGCATTGATCATCCAACGCATTGCCAAAGCTTCACGTCTTGACTCGCGGATTTCAATAGGCACCTGGTATGTAGCACCACCAACGCGGCGGCTCTTTACTTCTACCTGTGGCTTAACATTATCAAGAGCCTTCAAGAATACTTCGAGAGGATCCTTTTCAGTCTTTCCCTTGATTTTGTCCAAAGCATCGTAAATAATCTTTACACAAGTCTGCTTCTTTCCATCAAGCATCATGCGCTTTACGAACTTTGTAATAACGATGCTGTTATATTTTTCATCCGGAGTAATCGGACGTTCAACTGATTTCTTATGTCTTCCCATCTTCTAGCCTCCGAATTATGCCTTTGGTCTCTTTGCACCGTACTTTGAACGTCCACGCTTTCTTCCGTCAACGCCAAGAGTATCTTTGGTTCCACGAATAATGTGATAACGTACACCAGGAAGGTCCTTTACACGTCCACCACGTACCAAAACTACAGAGTGTTCCTGCAAGTTGTGTCCAATACCTGGGATGTAAGCAGTTACTTCGATTCCATTGCTAAGACGAACACGAGCAATCTTTCTAAGAGCTGAATTTGGCTTCTTAGGTGTCATTGTCATAACGCGAGTACAAACTCCACGTTTCTGCGGACAGGACTGAAGCGCGGGAGCTTTTGTTCTGTTCGCTGCGGACTGACGTCCCTTACGAATTAATTGGTTTATTGTAGGCATCGCCTATTCTCCTATATTTTGCCGAGCAGCACCTCGGTCAGTATTGCAAATCAAAAATCCTAAAAATAGGATTGTTATATTTTATCGAATTTGTTTGAAGTCCGTCAAGAGAATTTCAACGAATTCTCAAAAAAAAAGATTGCTTACAACTTTCTTCTATTATATAGAAGTCTTTTCTAAAACAGTGGAATCCCTGACAAAAAATCTTCAGAGATTCCACTGTATTTCAATATCGCTGACAAAAATTCTAGACTTGAGCCTAAAATTCGTCAGCTAAAATTTAGTCTTCGTCGGAAGAATCCATGGAGCCCATATCAATTCTTTCGTTCATCTTTTCCTGTTCTCTTTCAATGCGGCGGATTTCAAGAATTTCATCCATCTTTGCGTCCAAGTCCTCATTTGAAGAGTCGAAAAGTTTAACATTATGATAGGCTCTCATACCTGTTCCAGCTGGAATCATGTGACCGATGATAACATTTTCCTTCAAACCACGCAAGCAGTCTGTTTCTCCAGCGATAGCAGCATTGGTCAAAACCTTTGTTGTCTCCTGGAATGAAGATGCTGAGATGAAAGAGTCTGTTGCGAGGGCAGCCTTTGTGATACCCTGGAACATTGGACGAGCCACTGCTGGTTCACCACCACCTGCCATGATTCTTTCATTCTCTTCGCGGAACACATACTTATCGACCTGCTGTCCGTAAATGAACTTTGTGTCTCCAACCTTAACGACTTCAACCTTTTTAAGCATTTGTCGAATGATTGTACCGATATGCTTGTCACTGATGTTTACGCTCTGTCCACGGTAAACTGTCTGGATTTCATCCATCAAGAAGTTCTGCAATTCATTTTCACCGAGGACTGCCAAAACTTCGTGTGGATCCTTTGAACCAGAACAAAGTGCCTCACCAGCTTTTACTGTATCTCCATCACGGACCAAAAGACGCTTCTGGATTGGAATATTGTGGACAAATTCCTTGTCGAATTCATCCTTGACAATAACCTGAAGCTTTGCCTTTGCAATCTTTCCGAATTTAACAGTTCCAGAAATCTGTGCGATAACGGCTGGATCTTTTGGTTTTCGTCCTTCGAACAATTCAGAAACACGAGGAAGACCCAATGTAATATCGTTAGCCTTTGTACCTTCTGTTGGAACGTGAGCCAAAACATCTCCAGCTTTGACGAACTTTCCTTCCAAAAGCTTCTTGTCCTTATCAACAATCTCGATAACTGCTTTTGCAATAAGGTGATAAGATCCAATATCGCTACCAGTTTCATCACGGATAATGATTCTTGGCTGCTTAACATCCAAATGCTGTTCAGTAATGTTTGCATCCTTTTCATTGAAAGTGATTCCAGGGATTACATCTTCAAAGTGGACATATCCATCCTGTTCACAGATAACTGGCTCAACGTTTCCGAATGTTTCTCCAATGACACCCTTTTCTTCGACAGTCACATTTCCAGCAACATATTTTGCTTTGATTGTGCTACCATTTTCAAGAGATACAGGCTCAACCTTTGCTACAAGATAGATAACCTTTTCATCTTCGTTGATTCTGATATAACCGTTGTTTGATGGGAACACTTCCTTGCCGCCCTGGACAAGAATTGCATTATCCTTTCGTACATAGGCACCCTGCTCAACAAGAACCTTGTCTTTGTCGCTATATGGATACACGGCGAAAAGTTTTCCAACCATCATTGTACCACGACGAGTAAGCAACCAGTCTCCGTTTTCCTTTTCCACATGAGTACCGGACAAACTTTCAACATAGCTGGCATACTTCATCTTGATTGAGTTGTCGGAAGCAGATGTATCAGCAGCACCACCAGTATGGAATGTTCGAAGTGTAAGCTGTGTACCTGGCTGACCGATAGACTGAGCAGCGATAGTTCCAACTGCTTCACCGATTTCAACAATCTTGTTGCGAGCCAAGTCTTTTCCATAACACTTGACACACAATCCATGTTTACATTCACAAGTCAAAACAGTGCGGAGCTTTACCTTTTCTACACCGGCAGATTCGATTTTCTTTGCCAAAGAATCATCAATATACTGGTTAACATCGCAGAGCAATTCACCGTTTACAGGATCCAAAACTCTTTCGATTGAATAATGACCAGCAATTCTTGTGCTAAGACTTTCGGCGATTTCTCCGTCGGAATTTTTGATTGCGGCATAGTCAACACCGTTGATAGTTCCACAGTCTTCTTCGTTGATAACAACATTCTGGGCAACATCAACCAAACGACGAGTCATATAACCAGCGTCAGCAGTCTTAAGAGCTGTATCTGAAAGACCCTTACGAGCACCGTTCGTTGAAATAAAGTATTCGATAACGGAAAGTCCGTCCTTGAAGTTTGAACGGATTGGAAGTTCAATGATGTCTCCGTTAGGCTTCTGCATAAGTCCACGCATAGCACCCAGCTGAGAAATCTGCTTCTTGGAACCTCGAGCACCAGAGTCAGCCATCATAAAGATAGTATTGAATCCACTCTGGTCCGCAGCCATTTCCTTGTACATGTCGTCGGTCAATTTATCACCAACACGAGCCCAAATACCTGTACAAGTGGCGTATCTTTCAGGAGCACCGATTCCACCATTGTTGAATGCTTCTACCGCTTCACGAACTTCTTCGTCAGCCTTTGCAACGATTTCAGCCTTTTCCTTTGGAACAACAATATCGTCCATGGAAAGTGTTGCACCATAGAAAGTTGCATTCTTATATCCAGTTGCCTTGATTGCATCCAACATCTGAACAGAAAGCCAAGATCTGTCTGTGTTGAAAATACAATTCAAAGTCTTCTTGAATTCATCCTGGGTGAATGGAAGATCCTTTGGTCTGTTGAAAATCTTGTTGATTGTCTTTACAGTTTCTCCGTCAGCCCAGATTTTATCCATAGCTTCTTCATCAACTGACACCAAACCGAATTTCTTGCTTACCAACTTCTTGACCAATTTATCGCTGGTCTGTTCTGTATGGTAAACAGATTCAATCATGGCACGAAGTCCCTTGTCTCCAAGTCTTTCGTTATAGAAATCAACTTCCTCTGGCATAGCTTCGTTGAAAGCCAAACGACCAGCAGATGTGAGGATATATTTTTTGTCCAAATCTTCCATAGTATCGCCGTGGACACACTTCTTCAAGACACTCTTGAGCACCTTGATTTCAGCCTGCCATGCGATAGTTCCAGAAGTTGCAGCCATTCTAACTTCATCAGCAGATGTGAAGAGCTTGTGCTTGATTGTCTTAGCGTCTTCGTCACTGATGTATGTAGTCTTCATAGCCTCATGAGGTTCTGTTGTAAACTTGTCTCCATCCTTTATAACCTTGACAGGTCCACCAGCAGTTCCGGCATCTGGCTTTACGGATGTCATATAGTAGATACCCAAAACCATGTCCTGAGAAGGATATACAATAGACTTACCGTTAGCTGGATCCAACAAGTTTCTTGCTGAAAGCATAAGGTTCCAACATTCCATCTGGGCAGCCTGTGTCAAAGGCACGTGGATAGCCATCTGGTCTCCATCGAAGTCAGCGTTGAAAGCCTTACATGCAAGTGGATGAAGCTTGAGAGCCTTTCCTGGAACCAAAACTGGTTCAAATGCCTGAATACCCAAGCGGTGCAAGGTAGGAGCACGGTTCAACATAACAGGATGTTCGCGAACAACCTCGTCCAATACCTGGAAAACCTCTGGAGCTTCCTGCTCAACCAAAGTTTTTGCTCTCTTTGTATTTCCTGCGGCACCCTTGTCCACAAGTCTCTTCATAATGAAAGGCTTGAACAATTCGATTGCCATTTTTTCAGGAACACCACACTGCCACAACTTAAGTTCTGGTCCAACAACAATAACGGAACGTCCAGAATAGTCAACACGCTTACCCAAAAGGTTCTGGCGGAAACGTCCCTGCTTACCTTTGAGCAAATCAGAGATTGACTTCAATGGACGATTGTTTGCACCCTTGACCATGCGTTGCTTGCGTTTGCTGTTGTCAAAAAGGTTGTCCACAGCATCCTGCAACATACGCTTTTCGCTGTAGATGATGATATCAGGAGCCTTGAGTTCGTCCAATCTCTTGAGACGGTTATTTCTGTTGATAACACGGCGGTAAAGGTCGTTCAAGTCAGATGTGGCAAATCTTCCACCTTCCAACTGAACCATAGGTCTTAAATCAGGTGGAATAACAGGAATTACATCCAAAATCATCCAACTTGGTTTATTACCAGAGTCACGGAAATCTTCTATAATCTCAATTCTCTTGAGGGTTCTCTTGTCAACCTTCTTTCCTTTTTCACGCATGATTGTGCGGAGCTTTTCTGCTTCAGCGTCCAAATCCAAATTCTCCAAGAGATTTTTGATTGCCTGGGCACCCATTTCAGCTGTAAAAGCTTCACCATATCTTTCTTTTGCGCTTCTGTATTCGTCATCGGTCAAAAGAGCGTTCTTTTCCAAAGTTGTGTCACCTGGATCGGTAACAATGTACTTTTCATAGTACAATACACTCTGGAGCTGCTTCATCTGGAGATCAAGCAAAAGTCCCATGCGGGATGGAGTTGAATGGTAATACCAAATGTGGCTAACTGGAGCTGCCAACTCAATGTGTCCAGTTCTTTCACGGCGAACCTTGAAATGAGTAACCTCAACACCACAGCGGTCACAAATCAATCCCTTGTAACGGACGCTTTTGAACTTACCACAGAAACATTCCCATTCCTTTGTGGTACCGAATATTTTTTCACAGAACAAACCGTCCCTCTCTGGACGAAGTGTTCTATAATTGATTGTCTCTGGCTTTTTTACTTCACCATAGGACCAAGCTCGGATGTTTTCTGGGGAAGCCAGTTTAATTTTAAGACTAGCAAAATCCTGAATATCACGCATTTTCATCCTCCTTGTCGAATCCAGAGCCAGCCTTGTCAATCAATTCCTGGTCTCTTTCTGTAAGGGCAATCTGTTTGCCGTTGTCATCATAAATTGTAAAGTCCAAAGCCAATCCACGAAGTTCCTGAACCAAAACGTTGAATGATTCTGGCACACCGATTGGAGCACTTGGGTCACCCTTTACAATAGCTTCATAAACCTTTGAACGTCCATTCATATCGTCGGACTTGATGGTCATCATTTCCTGGAGTGTGTTTGCAGCACCATAAGCTTCCAATGCCCAAACTTCCATTTCTCCAAGACGCTGACCTCCGAACTGGGCTTTTCCTCCCAATGGCTGCTGTGTAACCAATGAGTAAGGACCAGTTGAACGGGCGTGCATCTTATCATCAACCAAGTGGTGCAGCTTCATAAAGTAGATTACACCAACAAAGATTGGATTGACGAAATATTCTCCAGTATATCCATCGTGAACCATCTGGCGACAGTCCTTTGACAGACCTGCTTCCTTAAGTTTTTCAGCAATCTGTTCCTGGGATGGAGTCTGGAATGCTGGAGAGTCATAGAATTCTTTCAGAACCATACCAGCGCGACCAAGTTCTGATTCCATGATCTGTCCAATGTTCATACGAGAAGGAACACCAAGAGGGTTCAAACAAACATCCAATGGAGTTCCGTCATCCAAATATGGCATATCTTCAACAGGAAGGATTCGAGCAACGACACCCTTGTTTCCGTGACGACCAGCCATCTTATCTCCAACAACCAATTTTCTCTTGTCAGCAATAAGAACCTTGATCTTTTCTGATACTCCAGGAGGCAATTCATCACCTTCCTTGTGTACCAGACGCTCAATTCCAACAACAACACCCTGCACACCATGTGGAACTTTCAAAGATGAATCCCTGACTTCCTTTGACTTTTCACCGAAGATGGCATTCAAAAGCTTGAACTCTGGTGTGTTCTCTGTTTCAGCCTTTGGAGTTACTTTTCCGACCAAAACATCATTGAACTTAACTTTGCTACCAATATGGACAATACCTTCCGCGTCCAAATTGTCAAACATGCTGCTGCTTAATCCAGGAACTTCACGAGTGATTGTTTCAAGACCAAGTTTTGTTTCGCGAACATCAACTTCAAATTCATGGATATGGATTGAAGTATACATGTCTTCCTTAACAACTCTCTGGCTGATAAGAACAGCGTCTTCGTAGTTGTATCCGTTCCAAGGTACAAATCCAACCAAGATGTTGCGACCCAATGCCAATTCACCGTTAAATGTACCAGGTCCGTCAGCAATTACATCGCCCTTCTTGACCTTTTCTCCAACCTGAACAGTTGGTCTCTGGTGGTTACATGTGTCGGCATTGTTCTTCTGGTACTTCAACAATGGATATTCATCAAGAACATTGCCCTTGACTCCATTTGGTTTGATTTTGATAAGGTCGCTTTCTACCCAAACTACCTCACCATCTCTCTTTGCCTTTATCAAGACACCAGAATCCATAGCGGTCTTGCGTTCCATACCAGTTCCAACATGTGGTGGTTCTGGGAATACAAGAGGTACAGCCTGACGCTGCATGTTACAGCCCATCAAAGCACGGTTAGCGTCATCATGTTCAAGGAATGGAACCAAAGATGCAGAAACAGAAATTACCTGACGTGGAGAAACGTCCATATACTGGATGTCCTTTGCAGAACGAGGCTGATAATCACCACGATGGCGGCAAGGAACAAATTCAGTTGGGAATGAACCGTCTTCTCTCATTCCTTCTGTTACCTGTCCAACGTAAACATCATTTTCTTTTGTTGCTTCAAGCCAATCCACATCCTTTGTGGCTTTTCCGTCCACAACTCTACGATATGGTTCTTCCAAGAATCCGTAATCGTTGATGCGAGTGAAGATAGCCAAAGAAACAATCAAACCGATGTTTGGACCTTCAGGAGTTTCGATAGGACACATACGACCATAGTGAGTCCAGTGAACGTCACGAACTTCAAATCCAGCACGGTCTCTTGAAAGTCCACCTGGTCCCAAAGCACTGATACGCCTCTTGTGGGTCAATTCGGCCAATGGATTACACTGATCCATAAACTGTGAAAGCTGTGACGAACCAAAGAATTCTTTGACAACAGAAATAATTGGCTTATTGGAAATCAAATCGGCAGGTTTCAAAGTGTCGATTTCTTTCTGGCTCATGCGTTCTTTTGCGATACGCTCCATTCTCTGGAAAGCAAGCTTGAACTGGTTGGTCAAAAGTTCTCCAACTGAACGGATACGACGATTACCCAAGTGATCCTGGTCGTCAACCATGTCAGGATTGTTGAAAACTTCGATTGTCATTCTAATTGTGTTGACAATATCTTCCTCAACCAATGTAAGTTCGGTTCTTTCTGGTTCATATCCGAATCTTCTGTTCAACTGATAGCGACCGACGCGACCCAAATCGTAGCGACGTTCATTAAAGAAGAGAGACCTGAGTTCTTTTTCTGCCTGTTCGATTGTTGCAAGTTCACCCTGCTGGATGG
Organism: Treponema sp.; assembly: GCA_045640345.1. GTDB lineage: Bacteria > Spirochaetota > Spirochaetia > Treponematales > Treponemataceae > Treponema_D. The sequence goes on along the minus strand of JAZUEV010000557.1, from coordinate 5,884 downwards.
CACTGAACACCTTGGCGATACATTCTTCTTTGCTTGGTTCAACACCAATCTCCTGTCCTTCCTTTGCAAAAAGGATTTCTTCTTTTTCAAAACAGTTGATGATGATTTCGCTATCCAATGATTCATTTTTTCCAGTTCTTTTGTCTGCTCTTGTATCAAAGACAATGACTGTGATTTTTTCAATCTTGTTGGCACCAAGGTCGTCCAAATCATGTGGATGGAGTTTTGTACCAGCTCTGAAAAGAACTTTTTCTTCACCGGTTGTCTCATCCGTAATCATAACAGCACGAGCCAAAACTTTATTCACCAGCTTGTCTCTGCTTTCTGCATCTGTTGGTACAGCGATTTCCTCATGCTTGTAGAAACAATCGATAATCTGTTCACGGGTGGAGTATCCATAGGCACGCATAAGAATTGTTGCAAGAACCTTCTTTTTGCGGTCAATCTTTGCATAGATGAGGTCTGTCTTTTTTTCTTCAATCTCAAATTCCAACCATGATCCCTTATAAGGAATGATACGGCTAGAGAAAAGACCTTTTTCATTCTTGAAGATAACTCCAGGTGAACGGTGAATCTGGCTAACAACAACTCGTTCCGCACCATTTATAATAAAAGTTCCACGGTCTGTCATCAAAGGAATGTTACCAATGAAAACATCCTTCTGGAAAATGTGTCCATCACTTTTAAAAGTCATGTTGATGAAGGCCTTGATTCCTACCTGATAGGTCATGCCCTTCTTCTTACACTCAAGTTCGCTGTGCTTAATATTTTCCATATCCAGCACATATCTATCGTAATCCAAGACTACATCGCCATTTGGACTTTCAATCGGGAATGTGGATCTGAATACTGATTCCAAGCCCTGATCCAAAAGTGGTTCGCCTTTGTCCAAGCGATCCTTCTGGATGAAATTTTCAAATGAGGAAAGCTGAATATCAATTAAATCAGGAAGCTCCATGAAGTCCTGAATATCCTTTCCGATGTACTTGCGTTCGATTTTTTTTGTTTTTGCGAACATTTCTACCTCTTCTTGGGGTCTCACTTGGTACTCCATAACTGCTACAAACAAAAACTTTGTTCAGCACAGAAAACGGAGTCCTTAAAAGGAAAAAGTGTCATCTTTTCCCGTCTGTTTTTTGACACAGAAAGCTCCAAAAAGACTGACCTTTTAAAAGCCACTTTTTGAAGCCTTAGTTATATGGAAAACTGTCTTTCTTCCGGAAATAAAACAATTTTCCCTAAATACAGAAACCCCCAGAATATGATTCCAGAGATTCCTAACCACAAATCATGCGGCCACATGGCAGAAACCATATAGGTCTCCGCCAGTTAAATTATTTCTTGCTAGCCTTTCCACCAGCAGCTGTGATGTCAGCGATGAGCTTGTCTGCATCAGCCTTAGATACGTTTTCAACCAAAACGCCACCAGCTTCAACCTTAGCCTTTGCATCACCAAGACCACAGTTAAGAGCAGTCTTAACAACCTTGATAACAGCAATCTTTGCAGCTGGATCAAATCCGTCCAAAGTAACTGTGAATTCTGTCTGTTCTTCAACAGCAGCAGCTGGACCAGCAGCAGCAACAGCAACAGGAGCTGCAGCAGATACGCCGAACTTTTCTTCCATTGCCTTTACGAGATCAGCAGCCTGCTGAACTGTCATGTTTGCGATTGCGTCGAGGATTTCTTCATTTGTGAGAGCTGCCATATTATCTTCTCCATATAAAATATGTAAATGTCGTTGCAGAGGTTAAACACAGGTTCACCAGTTCTGCATACGCTTATATCCACAGATAGTCGACAGCTATGTAGCCTAACTGTGGTGACATCCATTTATAATTCTAGTAAAAGATTTCAGGATGTCTACTGATCAAGAGACCAGATTTGAAAACCTATTAAAGTTTTCTTTTGCCAAAGACAAAACTAAATTATGCTTCGGCTGGAGTTTCTGGAGCTGGAGCAGCGGCTGCGCCACCTTCCTTTTCCAACTTCTCCACGTAAGCCTGCAATGTTCCAGCAAGTTTGCGAGCAGGACCATTGATAGCAGACATAATCATAGCGATCAACTGCTTCTTTCCAGGGAGTTTTGAGAATGCTTCAATCTTTTCTGCATCGTAGATTTCTTTTTCTACCAAAGCACCCTTAACAACCAATGCTGGAGCGTCTTTAGCGAAGTCGAAAAGAACCTTTGCTGATTCATTTGCATCTTCCTTTACCAATGCAATAGCTGTTGGTCCAGTAAGATAGTCAGCAACACCTTCAGTCTTCATTTCATCAAAAGCAATCTTTGCAAAGTTGTTCTTGAAAACCTTGAGGACAGAATTCTTTTCGCGGAGCTGTCCACGAAGTTTTGTGATCTGTTCAACTGTCAAACCACGATAGTCCACGAAGATATAATCTTCATATTCACCAATAATCTTCTTGGCTTCTTCAATTGCTGCTTGCTTAGCAGGCTGAAGCTTTTTTGCACGAACTGCCATTATGCTTCCTCCTTGTAGTCAATCCAAACGCCAGGTCCCATTGTTGAGCTGATAGAAACAGATCTTACGAATCCTGTCTTTGCATCAGCTGGCTTCTTGCGCTTCAATTCAGCGAGGAATGCTTCAACATTTTCAATGGTGTCAGCTTCAGACATAGAAACCTTACCAACAGCAATGTGGACTACGCCACCTTTGTCAGCACGATATTCTGTACGACCCTTCTTCAATTCAGCAACTGCACCTGCGATATCAGCTGTAACAGTTCCTGTCTTTGGGTTAGGCATAAGACCTCTGCGTCCCAAAACCATACCAAGTCGTCCAACATCCTTCATCATATCAGGTGTAGCAACAGCCACGTCGAAGTCTGTCCAACCACCCTTTACTTTGTCGATATATTCTGTTGAACCTGCATAAGTTGCACCAGCATCCAAAGCTTCCTGAACGCGTTCTTCCTTACAGAATACCAAAACACGTTTTTCACCAGTAAACTGATGTGGGAAAACCAATGTGTCGCGGACAGTCTGGTTCTTTTCAAGCTTGAGAGAGATTGAGAGTTCAACTGTCTCATCAAACTTTACATAGTGAAGTTCCTTAACAAGCTTACATGCTTCAGCAACTTCGTACTTCTTTGCAACATCATATTTTGCAATTGCGTTGCGATACTGCTTTCCGTGTTTCATTACTAAGCCTCCACTTCTACGCCCATACTGCGAGCAGTACCAGCGATGATCTTCTTTGCAGCCTCTACGTCATTTGCGTTAAGGTCTGGAAGCTTCTGCTTTGCGATTTCTTCAAGGCTCTTCTGAGACAACTTACCAACCTTATCGCGCAATGGATTTCCAGCACCCTTCTGGATTCCTGCTGCCTTGCGAATAAGAACTGCTGCTGGTGGAGTCTTAAGAATAAATGTGAAAGACTTGTCCTGATAAACAGTAATCACTACTGGGATGATCAGTCCCTTTTCCATTGTCTTGGTGCGATCATTGAATTCCTGTACGAACTTTGGTGCAGAAACTCCGTGAGGTCCAAGAGCTGGTCCGATTGGTGGAGCTGGTGTAGCAGCACCCGCTGGGCACTGTAACTTAATAACAGCTGTAACCTTCTTTGCGGCCATAATAGATCTCCTTATATTGGTGTGGATACAGATCAAATAAACCTGTTCCTAACGAAACGCCTATGTCCAACGGACTTACGCTTCTCCCAAAAAAGTCAGGCTGATTTCTCAAACCTGTAACTTTCAACTAAATTAAACAAGCCACTCCTTATTTTGGAATGGCTATCCCAGTTAAATCTTCTGGACTTGGGTACATTCCAATTCGACTGGAGTTGCACGACCGAAAATCTGAACAGTAACTTTAAGCTTCGTTGCATCGCTGCTGACTTCTTCGACAGTTCCATCGAACGATGCAAAAGGTCCTTCAGCAATTTTAACCTTATCACCGATTTCATAGGTCTGCTTTGCCCTAGGCTTCTTTTCACCTTTAAGGTCTCCAGACTGCTGGAAGATTCGTTTTGCTTCATCAGAACTAATTGGTCTTGGTCTTTCTGAGCGAGGAACACCAACAAAACTTGTAACACCCTGAATTTTGATAATTGAATTGCAAGTTGCCTTCCAACCAATTTCTGGCAAATCCATTTCAACCATTACGTATCCAGGAAGAAGCTTTGTCTTTCTTTCGCGAGTTTTCTTTTCACCCGTTTTTTTATCTTTTGTCTCTTCGACGACAGTCTCCATTGGAACTCTTACATCTGTAAGAACATTTGAATCAATATCGCCGCTTGAAAGAAGACGTTTGAGGGTACCCTCTATTTTCTGCTCATATCCAGTAAAAACCTGAAGAATATACCAACTCTTTGACATAAAAACTACCCTTAAAATGGAAAGAAACAAAAAGCCACCCAATCAAAACAGGCGGCTTAATTCAACTCTAGTTAGTAAGGAACTTACCTGTGAAGATGTAACTGTAACCGCCTGTGAAAAGGAAGTCCAAAGCACCAAGAATAACGGCAAGTACCACAAGTGAAATCACCAAGACTTTTACAGAGGATAGCACCTGTCCCATTGTAGGCCAAGAAACTTTTTTTAGCTCAGCAACACATTCTTTGCAAAACTTGAAAACCTTGTTCATTTTTATCCCCTAAATATTTTTAATTTTATCAGGCCAGGCAAGACTCGAACTCGCGACAACTGGTTTTGGAGACCAGGACTCTACCAACTGAGCTACTGACCTATATCCGACAAACGATTTGTTTATCGGTTATCCTGACTAGCAGGATTAGTTACAAATTATTTTGCCTTAGTCTCTTTATGTGCTGTAGACTTGTGGCACCATGGGCAATACTTATTCTTTTCAAGTTTGCCTGTGATATTCTTACGATTCTTGTAAGTTGTATAATTCTTTCTCTTGCAATCTCCACATGCCAATGCGATGATTTCAACTGCAGACTTTTTCTTGCTTGCCATGACTTGCTCCTATTCAAATTTGCTTCAAACACTTGAAACTTAGAGCTCCCGAGCGGAATCGGACCGCTGACCTCATCGTTACCAACGATGTGCTCTACCGACTGAGCTATAAGAGCGTATTCGGGTTACAATAATCCCGTAAAAATGAATGTTTCGAAAATATATATTAACAAAATAATTAAGTCAATAAGAATTCTCCGAATTCACGGGAAATTCATTCAAATTCAAGCTGAATTTTACGGAATTCAGTTCAAAATCCCTTGCCAAAACACTATTGCTCGTTCTGAAGCACCGTAGTATGAGGCGGAACCGATTTTGTAATCCAAGTATTGCCTCCAACCACGCTTCCTTCCCCAATCACCGTAGAACCACCAAGGATGGTTGCGTTTGCATATATCGTTACGTTGTCTTCAATAGTAGGATGACGTTTTTTATTCATCAGTTCTTTCTTTACGCTGAGGGCTCCAAGAGTAACTCCCTGATAAATCTTAACATTGTTGCCGATAACACAGCTTTCACCAATTACCACACCGGTACCATGATCAATAAAGAAGCTTTCTCCAATTGTGGCGCCTGGATTGATATCAATCCCCGTACGGCTATGGGCATGTTCACTCATAATTCGTGGAATAACAGGAATCCCGTTTCGACAAAGAAAATTTGCAAGACGATATACTGTTATTGCCTCAAGGCCAGGATATGAAAGAATGATTTCTTCATCGCTCTTTGCTGCAGGATCTCCGGCAAGAAGAGCTTTTACATCAAGTGAAATCAGTCTGCGGATTTCAGGAATTTCTTCAATAAGGGCCAGGGCAGTTTTTTCTGCAAGCTTGAAGCAATGGGAGTTTGTCACGTCCTGTGCATTTGCCTGTTTGCTGCACATTGTAAAGAGCAGGGCTTTTTCAATTTCCTTTGTAAGTGTCGCAATAATGCTGTTTACTT
>JAZUEV010000556.1:0-7394 GCA_045640345.1 Treponema sp. | reverse complement strand
ATCATAAAGAAATACATGATCACCAAAATCAAAAGCAAGGGAATAAACATTCCAAAACTACCAAGCAATCCACCAGCACCTGTCATGGCAGCCCCATCTGTGCCTGCTGCTTGTAAAAAAAATGGTACAAAAGACATTTTTCTTCCTTCCTAAAAAAATCTATAGTAATATAATATAGCACATTTTTTTTAAATTGACAATAGTTAAAATATCCCACAAATGAAATCTAAAATTAAACAAGCGTGACTGTTGATTATGAGGTACTGAACTATTCAGCATGACGGAGATTTTTAGACTAACTATCGTCTTTGGATTTCTGTACCCTGAGGAGTGACGACAATTTCAACACGACGGTTCTGAGCTCGTCCTTCGGCTGTATCGTTGGATGCCTTAGGGTCTGTTCCACCATATCCATAACAGGTGAAAATATTTTCAGGAAGTCCAGAGGCAACCAATGCATCACGAATCGCTTCGGCTCGGGCCACACTCAACTGCTGCTGTCCAAGAGGCTTGTTAACATCAGCTGTATGACCATTGATCCTGATTGTATATCCACCTCTTGAAACAATATCCTTAAGTTTCTTGGCAATCTCTGCTACACGATTTTTTTCTTCAGGCAAAAGTTCTGTCTGGTCGGCAACAAAACGAAGGTTCTCCATGACCAAAACAAATCCGCCTCCGGTCTCCTCTGGAATCAAATCAGGAATATCACTTTCCTCGATGGACTGTTTGATTTTTCCAGTCTCAAGATAATAACGGATATCTTTTCTAGGACTTTTGACTATGCCTGACAACTGACTTGAATCCAAAAGGATTACCACTTTTCCCTGTCGAAGAAGCTCCAAATTTTCTGGAACAGTGGCGATTCTCAAAAAATCTTCCTGAGAAATAACTGGGTCACATCTATTTACGCCATAAACTTTTTTTGCAGTAATCCACAATGGGTCGTTTCCTGCTCTTGCCGTCTTTTTGCTGCTACCCTGCCCCGGAAGATAATCAACAATACCGCTGGACTTGGCCGTGTCTGGAACGACCATATTTTTTTCATAAACCAAATCCATATTTTCATTCCAGACTTTTGGGAAAAGACATGGATAGACTTTTGAATTTGTATGTTCACCGTGAATCGGAAGAGTTCCCCTTGCATCAATCACGATTCCAGTATAAGCCTTTGAAGCAATTCTCTGGATTGGTTTTTCCTGAACATAAGTTGAACGATGCTTAACCAAAAGGGACCCCACCTGATGAAGATCCAAAGTATCTGTGGTCTGCAAAGTATTTGACGCGCTGATAAAATAAGGAGGAGTCTTTTTGCTACTGTCGATAACCCTTGTCAAGGCATCCAAAGTCAAAGAACCGTCCAAGACCAAATCACCTAAAGTTTTTGTATCATCGGCGTAGATCGAAAGGAGAGGATCCTTTATCAGAATAGGAAGTTCCATCTGTATGCGGTTCATGGAAACTGTTTTTCCACTTGGCATTGGAATTTTTGCCTTAACCGTGTCCAACTTTATATCGGAGGTGAAAGTTGATTTTGACCAATCGATTGTTGACACGGACGAAAGGGTCGCATTCTTACTGTCCACATCCGCACTATAGGCAGCAGCTTGGGCAGCTTCTTCAATTTCGTTATAGGCATATCCCTCTTTCAAAAATTCGCTGTAGGATTCTCCAGACTGGGCAAAAACAGAAGTCCCCAATAAAATTCCCACCGCAACTGCTAAAAATCTTCTATTATATATTGCAATTTTCATACGATTCTCCCATATCAACATGAAAACAAATTAATGTCAAAACTGTTACTCTTTTGTTAAAGTGTTTCATCTCCCCACTAAACAAGGTTCACCCTAAGTATTTGGGCTTAGACAACAACTCATTTAATATATCGGTATAACAAGTACCTTTCCTATAGATAAAACTGAATTTTCAGTCATACCGTTGGCTTTGCAAAGTTGCTCCACAGTCAAATCAAATTTACGGGATATGCCCCACAAGGTATCACCCTTTACGACTGTGTGGTACTGACAATCCAAGGCGAGACCTTTTTTCTTAAGTTTGTCTTTTATGCCAACCGACTTTCCTTTTGGAAGACGAAGGGAATAACTGGAACCAAGGGGTGTGCAATTGTCCAGGAGAGAAGGATTCAACTGCTTGATTTTTTCAACGGAAACACCTGTCGCATCGGAAAGTTGTGCAAAGGTCAACATAACTTTCGTGGTGACATAATCAAATTCCTCAACGGACTTGCCTTTTATTAAATCAGCAGCTTCCTTTATGTCCGTCAAACCGTAGTACCCTGCGTTTTCAACAATCTCTGCAATGGCCAAAAGTTTTGGAACATAATGGGTCGGCTCCACCTTCAAAAGTCCCTTGTCACACATATCCCAATAAGACAGCTGTGGATTTGCCTTTACGATTTTTGAAAGAGCACCAGCACCGCAATTATAGGCAGCCATGGCGAACGCCCAATCATTGAAAGTCCTGTAGTTGTCCCGGAATTTCAAAATAGCGGCATCGGTTGAAAGCCAAGGATCCCGTCGGTCATCAAAACCTTTACCCTTTTTCAAAAGAGGCGCCATACTGTTGGTCATAAATTGCCAAATACCAGTGGCCCCGGACTTGGACACGGCTGTATATTTATAGTGGGACTCCACGATTGGAATATACTGGAGGTAGGATGGCAAACCTTTTTTTTCAAGTTCCTGGATAATATAAGGTCTATAGGGAACAGAGTTTTTCAACGCCATAACCAAAATCTTCCGACCCTCGCTTTCCTGATAGTATTTTATATATTTCTGGGTCAAAGGATGGTTGATTCCGTCCAAATCAATATCCACATGGGCAAAACCGTTTTTCACATTCGATTTTTTTTCTGGGGTCTTTGATTTTTTATCTGAATCATTTTTTTCGGACTGTTTTTTATCATCAGATTTTTTATCATCGGACTTTTTTTCTGGCGATTTTTTTTCATCATTTTTTTTATCTTCGGAGGTGGTGTCGGTTTCTTTATTTTCCGATTTTTCATCCTGGGTCACATCCACATCATTTTGTCCAAAGACTTCATCCACAACATCTTCTTCTTCCACTTCATCATTCAATGTTATGGTAACTGGAGATTCTTCGGAAGGATTACTCACTCTATCATCCACCCCAAAATCAAGAACTTCGGGGGAAATAATCTCCACAGGAGGAAGATGCTTAACAGTCTCAGTAGCAAACACCGATGCAGCAAAAATCAATGAGAAACAAAAAAACAAACCCATCTTGGAAAGTCGGTCAAAAATCAGCATGGGCACTCCGACTAAAGTTTTTCACCAAAGTAAATTCCAGCCCACTCCCATCGTCCATGAATGTTTTGGTCCGCAGGGAAATTGACTTTTCTGAAATAAAGATACCAGATATTTGGATTTGTGCTCCATCCCCAAGTCTTTAGGAAAGCTTCCTGGGAATTGGACATATCATCCAAGGAGCCTGAATAATTGATAGTCCTTTCATACATGTAAGCCGGAATGTAGATTTCATTTTGGGCAGCCTCTGAATTTTCATCGGTTCTCCATGACATAGCAAAAAAGTTGACCTTTGAACGAAGATTTTCCAGACGACCAGAATCTCCAGACCCCAAAGCAGACCTTATGGCACGTAAAAGTCCATCCAAAGTTTCAAATGTCCAGTTCTTTGAGGATTTGTTGAAGTCAATCAGACGTTTGGCAGTTGAATAAGCGTTTGGAAGTCCAGGAATCTGTATGGTTGAAGCATCCTCCTGTTCCAAAAACAATTGATAGCAACGTATGGACTGTGCCCATTCACTTTCCTTTTCATACTCCTGAGCCATGCGAATATAAAGTTCGGTAGGACTGATGCTGCTGGGGTAACGAGTGACAAGCTGATTATAATAGGAAATTCTGTTGGCAGGTTTAGTGCTTATCTGCAAAAGATTCTTAAGGCACAACTCATGGACGGACTTTCCTTTCACAGTCAAATCAGGATAGTTTCGGAGGATTTTCTCAAAATAATATTGGGCCATAGGTTCGGAATTGCACTGTTGATAAGCAAAAGCCGTCTGCAAAAGCCAATAGGAATTATATTCATCATCTGGATGTTCCTCCACCCACTCCGTCAAAAGAACGATGAGACTTGGATAATCATGCACAGCCTGAATATTTCCAGCAAGATTTTTCATAATGCCGAATCTGGTTTCGGAAGTAAATTCATCACCCCTGTCAAGCAGCTCCTGAAGTTGGGCTTGGGTTTCCTTGAACTTTTTACTGTTGGCCTGGGGCAAAACAATTCCGTCGTCCTGTCCACAAGAGGCAATCAAAAAACACAATATAATAGAAGAAAATATCAAAAAAATATTTCGTTTTGTATTCATCCGCATTTTTATATTTTATCAAACTTCTTGATTATTTACAATGTTAGAATCTTTAAAAAACTGTTAGGAATCTCGCTTTCTTCTATCAAACATTCTTGAGATTTCTCCACGCCGCTTTGCTTTAATCGAAATGACTTAAAAAAACAGATTTGTTCGCACCAGATGGAAGATGAAGTGATTGATATAATTGTTGCTACAAAAAAGTCGTTTGACTTTAACAGGGACAACAGAAAGTTTTCCGATTGTAAATTCTTTGATTTTGGATTATACTATGGGGAACAGCTTTTCAAACTTCAACACAAAAGGGCATCGCTAAAATTACAATTTTCATAGACTCCCAATAGAAAAAATGATGTCTCGATTGTAATTTTCAACAGACCTGGTGGTTTGTTTCAAGGAAGCCGAAAATCTGCGGAGGAAAGAAAATGGATAAAAATGAAAAGAAATCAAAAGACATAAATTCAAAAGGAAAAAAGATTCTACAGATTGCAAGTCTTGGCCTGGGATTGATTTTCATGTCGGCTGGAGCTATCATTTTGGCAATAAATTTCAGCACGCTGGAGACTTTTGATTTACGCCCATCATGTTTTACGATTTTTATCGGTGGACTGTTTTTGTTTTTCGGTCTTGGATTTGTCCACAACTCCCTGATGATTTTCTTTGGGGTCATGATTTTTACATTGGGGATTCCTATGCTGCTCAGGTCCTTGGAGATTTTGCCCATCACAAATTTCCAGATGATTCCTTATGCAATGATTTGTGCGGGACTTGGACTTTTTGTGGCAGGTCTTTATCGTATGAGAAAAATCCGCAGTTCATATATCTTCCCTTCACTGGGGTTGGTTCTTATTGGACTGTTTTTCCTGCTTTTCTCCAGCGGACTTTTAAAATTGTCCTTGACCTCATTCCTGTCCAGATGGTATCCACTTATCTTGCTTGCAGGAGGGGGAACATTGGTAGTGATTTTTTATATCCAGCAAATCAAGAAAAAGGATTTTCCATACATTGATTCAGAGAAGGACGAAAGTCTGGACGATGAAGAATAGGGCATTTCTAAAAACAATTTTAGGGATTCCCAGTAGAAAGAGAGATTATTGTTTATGATTAAAAGATTTTTGACTTGCTTTTTTGTTCTGACACCTTTTTTACTGATTTCATGCGCCTCAAATTCACAGACAAGCGAAAACGATAATCAGGGGACTGGAGAATCAGTAAGCATCTCCATTCCCAAGCGAGAGAACAAATCTTTTTTCAGTTCCATCCCAGCAGAAACAATGGCCTTGTTGGAATACGGAACTCCTGCCTCCATCAAAAGTTTTGCCTCAAAAATACACAAGTCGTTGAAGGAAAACTACACTGAACAGGAGATTGTGGCTTTGAATATCTGTTCCGCCGTGATGACTTATGTCTGGCCATCGGAAAGTTTCAACACAACCATACCGGATGCCGCTTTCTACAACAAATACACGCCTATTATCAATTCCGTAAAGTTTGGAGTATATGACACAAGTTCAGGAGACAACGATTTTTTCACCTGTCTTTTGCCCAATCTTCTGATTCTCACCCAGGACATGAAGGATAGCTATTGTCCACAGATGATTCAGTCTTTGGAAAAATGTCTCACATACAACGAAAACTCTCCCCTGACAAAATATCTTTTGGGATTGGTACATCTTCGTATGGGTAATGCCCAAAAGTCTTTGGACTATCTAAAAAGTCTGGAAAGTCCTGAAAAAAAACAGAAGGAAGTCCTTATCGCCAAGTGCAAGGCATATTTTTCAAACCAGCAATATAAAAAATCTGCTGAATTTGCGGAAAAAGTTTTGTCCATCACTCCAGATTACAGGCCCTGTCTTGAGATTCTGTGCCAAAGTCTTTTGAACAAGGAAAAATGGACTGAAGCTGATTCGGTTTCCGTTGAACTTTTGCGTCTGGACCCAGATAATGTTAACTATATGCTCATGCGTGCAAGGGCTTTGCTTTTTACAGGGGAATATCTCAAGGCATCCACAATTCTCAACAGCTGCGAAAGGATGACCCCGACCCACAAGGATTATTTGGTTTTGAGGGGACTTCTTCAAAAAAATTGGACAAAAAACATGAATGCCGCCGTGGAATGTATGAAGACAGCCCTGGAACTTTATCCTGATGATTTTGAGGTTCTTCTTCTTTCCGCCCAAATCGCATCCAGCTCAGGTGAAAAAATCAACAACAAAAGCGCCATAGACTTGTTGACCATCATTCTTGAAAAAGACAAAAACAATATCGACGCAAGGGAACTTTATGTAAAAGAACTTTTGTCCATCGGAAACTATGAAAAGGCCTACCAGATTGGAAAAGTTTTGATAGAATCCGAGGATGTGGACCTTTTTGCCATCTGCGACTTTGTTGATGTGTGCAACAGTCTCAAGAAATTCGATGAAGCATGGGAAATTGCCCAGAAACTCTACGATGAAGACCCATTGTCGGAGGAAATACAGAGGACCTACATAAAAACTTTGATTATCCAGGACAAAAAAACAGAAGCGTCGGAACTTATTGAATATCTTTTGCCCAAATCCACCAGCCCTATGAAAAGTTTTCTCTATTATGAAAAAAGTTTCCTGGACACCGGTGACAAAATCTTGGACGACCTTCGCACCAGCCTTTCATACAACGGTCGAAACACGGACTCCCTTTACAAAATCTACCAGATATATTATGCAAACAAAAACTGGAAAATGGCTTTGTTCTATCTAAAACAATTGTCGGCAATCAAACCAAACGACCAGGAAATAAAGGACAAAGTGGCAGAACTGGAAAAGTATTAGGGCAAAAAAGACGGACAATAATCAAAAGTCGTCGGAGATATGGAAGCGAAAACTTGAATACAAAAACATCTGCACAAGCGAAGCGCGGAAGCCGTTGCTGGAGAAAAGATTTCACTGGGAATGGATTCGACCTTTAATAATAGTCCACCCCTGTGACAGTTGAGTAAAAAGCTTGAAAATTAAAAAAATGGATTCAGTCTTTTAATCGAAAG
>JAZUEV010000555.1:0-11175 GCA_045640345.1 Treponema sp. | reverse complement strand
AACTAAATTCAGCATGACGGTCTTGATAAAAATCCGCTCCTTTATTTAAAAGCACGAACAGAACAAATATTACAATTTGAAGTCTTATAGGTACTACTGTATGGGGTACCATTCGAATCAATACTACAAGCATAAGTGGCTAAACTACCTTGGGTTGAAGACCAATAGCTGGGTGAAGACTTTAAAGTTGTTCCCCCTGCTTTAGTCAAACTTTCATTCACCGTGGTCTTGTTTTTGAAAATAGTCTGAAGTTCGGACTCTGTTGGCAGGTACCAACCATTTGCCAGGTCACCAGTTAGACCGCTTTCCCTTGCATAAGTCAAGCTAAAGTTCCATGCAGGATAACTTTCTGGATTACTCGCAGCATCGGAGCAGCTAGATTTAAGGATAGTCCATCCGCTGCTTCCATCTTCTATATTAGCCAACAACGCAACACTTTTATTATATCCTTCGGCATTATTTAAACACCAAGCTCCAGAACTTTGTTTCAATCCCACACCCAAGGCAGGAGTTGTTCCACTGGCTGCCCTTACAATTACTGCCGCTGCTGAATTTGTGCTACTATCATAATCGTCAACTTTGCAGATGGATCCATCTTTAAGGATTATGTCCCCCACAACGCAGCAGGTGCTGTAGTCAATTTTTGGAAGAGGCTCTGTTTTGGTATATTCACATACTGTACAAGTATATGTCTTTACCCCCGTTGCTGTTGTTGTAGGTTTCTTTGTTATTTCACCGTTGTTCCAAGTGTGAGCAGCCTCGCTAGTCTTCACCGCTCCACAACATTTGTATGTCTCCTTGTGACTGTTTGCTGTTTTTGTCCAGACAGTTTCAGTTCCCTTGTGCACAGAAGGATTAAGGCTACCGTCAATTGAGGAAATCGGTTTTCCAGTTGAGTCAAGTTTTACTGTGCAAGTTGATTTTGAACAGTCGTAATATTCGATTGTCCCCTTATCAACACAGTTTCCATTGGTCGCAGCATGGTAAGTCCCACATGCGTGAACATGTTCCAATTTGGGAACTGTCTTTTCTGCATGATATTTACAAATGGTACAATCACTTTCCTGTTTGCCCTCCGCATCTTCAGTTGGCTGAAATGTGGTGGTCCAGGAGTCAAAAATATGCACAGCTTCTTCACTTTTTTCACCACATTCACACTCTTTCCAATGCTTGTCTGGGTCTGTATTTATCCAGTCACCAAAGGAACATGTGTGGTCGTAAGGAACGTTCACGGTTTTGTTTTTTCCACACACTTTACATTCCAAAAGGTTTTCACCGTCCGCTTCCTTGGTTGGCTGCGTTTTGACTGTCACTTTCCAGTCGTGGTTAGATTCATCAAACTTTTTACCACATCTGCACTCTTTCCAATGCAGGTCAGAATCAGTTGTCACCCAATCACCAGAGTGGTCCGCCTTATTAACAACCTTGCCACATTCACACAATTCCCAATGGTTGTTTTCATCACTAAAATATTTTCCATTACCGACGTGATTGTGAATCTCCAATTTCAGAGGCACAGATTTTGTCTTTCCAATTTCAACAGTCGCTTTTGTTTGTCCAAAAAATCTTACTTCATCATCAATAAATGCCTTGCAACTTACAATATAGTCCCCGGCAATCAGTCCATCAATAAAAACCTCTTCACCGGAATCAACTTCCAAAGTAACGCCGGTGGGACCATCCAATTCAATCACATAATGATAAGACTGTTTTGTATTGTCAGTCGCATTTGTACCGTATGGGGCCAGGACGTTTGGGGTGCGCATTGAAATGCTTCCGCTGGGATTGTTGGTGCAGGACATAAAAAAAGTGCCGCAAAAATAAAAACGCTTGATAAAATCTTCCTCATCTGATTCTCCAATTCCACGCCCTGATGACGGTTATTAAAAAAGAACATACTCGCAAGTCATAATTCCAGGATTTTTCGTCCTTCTTATTGATTTAATTATAGGTAATTTTAAGTCCGGGGTCAAGGCAACACAAGATTGATAAAACCGATTGCAACAGTCATAGCCACTACCAATTTCCTGAAAAACACTTGTTTGGGGCGCCAACGAAATGATATAAAAAATCCTAAATCCATTGTAAATAAAAAAGACCCTCAGAAATCTCTGAAGGTCTTTAGCGCCCCTTGATGGGCTTGAACCATCGACACACGGATTAACAGTCCGTTGCTCTACCAGCTGAGCTAAAGGAGCGTGTCGCTTGCACTTATCAGTTTTGAACTTTTTGTTGTTCGTTGCTGATGGTTATAATATATACAAAAGCAAAAACTTTGTCAACAACAAATTCAAATTTTTTTACAATTTTTTTTATTTTATTCTAAGCTGAAAAATCGGATGCCTTGTTCAAAAACAATCCAGAATCCATATCATCAGCAAGCCATTTACCACTCGACTTATATCAAAAGTAAGGCTATAATAAAAGAAAGGAGGGGTGCAGATGAAATCCGTAGAAGAGCTTGAGTTTACCGACGACTTTATGTTCGGAACAGTCATGCAGGACGAGAAAATCTGTAAGGGAGTACTTGAAAGACTTCTTCATACAAAAATCTCCAGAATCGAATATCCAAAATTGCAGGACTCCATCACCCCATTCTACACATCAAAGGGTGTAAGGCTGGATGTCTATGTAGAGGATGGCAACAGGGTGTTCGATGTTGAGATGCAGTGCAGAAACATTGACTCCATAGAAAAGCGAGTCCGATATTACCAAAGCATGATTGATGTGGACAATCTATCGAAAGGGGCGGACTACTCCGAGCTAAAGGAGACTTACGTCATCTTCATCTGCAAAAACGACCCATTCTCCTTCGGATGTCCAAGATACGAGGTGAAATCATATCTTGAAGGTGATAACGGAAAAAGAAAAATCGAAGAAGCGTACAACGATAATAGCCACAAGCTGTTCTTCAACGCTAGAGCATACGAGGATGAAAAGGACGATGACCTTAAAGCCTTCCTGCATTACGTGTGCAAAAATGAGGCCACCGATAACTTCACAAAGGAACTGGAGGGAATGATTATGGAACTGAAGACAAGAGAAAATTTCAAGAGCGACTACTTTTCATGGAGTCTCCACGACAGGGACATCAGGATGGAAGGAAAATTGGAAGGACTGAAACAAGGAAAGTTGGAAGGACTAAAACAAGGAAAGTTGGAAGGATTAAAACAAGGAAAGTTGGAAATAGCAAAGACTTTGTTGGCCATGAACCTGCCGTTGGAACAAATCGTCACCGCCACGGGATTGTCCATCCAAGAAATAAACAACCTTTCCGTTGAATGATTATGGAACTAAAGACAAGAGAAAATTTCAAGAGCGACTACTTTTCATGGAGCCTCCACGACAGGGACATCAGAATGGAAGGAAAACAAAATCTTTATGACCTTAACCAACTGGAAGAAATCCTTTTCACTCATCGGAACAAACAAGATTCCACGCCTTTTTTATCTGTTGATAGGTGAACCCTGCTCTTTGCAAAGACGCAAACATTTTTTCTTCATCAGGATTTGGATGAACCCTTAGATACTTTTTGACAGCCCTTTCACACAAAGCTCCCTGATCATGGTCTTTGAAAAACTGGTCCAAAGCAGATTTCGCACAACCAGAATCAACACCTCGGGCAGCCAGTTCCGAAGCAAGTTTGGTCCGTCCTTCAGCGTGACTAATATATCTGGTCCGAAGCCAAGCTCCAGCGAATCTTTCATCATCCAGGTACCCCACATCCTCAAGATAATCCAAGGCAATATCCACATCCTTTTTTTCCATGCCTTTTTTAACAAGCTTGGACAAAAGACCTGCTCGACAATGTTCCGCCCTGGAAAGATAATTCATGGCAGCCTTTTCAATTTCATAGACCAAAGCAGCGTGTTGAATGTCAGTGGCTTCATCATCGGAAAAAACTCCATACATGGACACATCCAAATCTCCAGGGGACACAAAAAGAGTGTCATTTTGGGCAAGACCGGTTTTTACTGCCACCAAAGAATCTTCCTTTACATTTTCCAGATAGGTTCCACGCAAAAAAAAGGCAGTCCCAGAATCGGGCGTAATTTCGTATACACCGTTCATAGACCGCTTTATTTCACGAATCATAAACATGGCAGATTCTCCCATAACAAAAATAACCCCAAAAACAAGAGTCTTTGGGGCATCCATAAGTGTAAGATAAAACTTAGCGCTTGCTGAACTGGAATCTTCTACGAGCTCCACGCTGACCGTACTTCTTACGTTCAACCATACGAGAGTCGCGAGTAAGATATCCGTTTGCTCTGAGAGCTGCGTGACAGTTTGGATCAACCTGTGTCAAAGCTCTAGCAAGACCATGGAGACAAGCTGCTGCCTGTCCACACAATCCACCACCGCAAACATTGATAAGAATATCAAACTTGTTTGTGTTTGAAGTTACCAACAATGGCTGAACAACAGTCTTTGCCTGTTCTGCTGTTGCGAAGTATTCTTCAACACTCTTTCCATTAACAACAATCTTACCTGAGCCTTCGCGCAAAAAAACACGGGCTACAGCTGTCTTTCTTCTTCCTGTACCAATTGCAATATTTTCCACGATAGACTCCTAATTACACTTCAAGTGGCTTTGGGTTCTGAGCAGTGTGTGGGTGCTCGCTACCTGCATAAATCTTCAAGTTGCCAATAATCTTGCGACCAAGACGATTGTGTGGAAGCATACCAGCGATTGTTCTTCTGAGAGGTTCGATTGGATTTCTTTCGAGCAAAGTCTCGAATGAATATTCACGGAGTCCTCCAACGAATCCTGTGTAGTGGCGGTACTTCATTCCCTCTGCCTTGTTTCCTGTAACTGTGATCTTGTCTGCGTTGATGATAACAATGCAGTCACCACAGAGTACATTTGGTTCATAAGTTGGCTTGTGCTTTCCGCGGAGAACACTTGCAGCCTTTGCAGCTACACGGCCAAGAGTCTTTCCTGATGCATCAATGATATACCATTCATTTTTGACATCGGCTGGTTTTGAAAAAATTGTTTTCATTGTATATACCTACTAAAAAAATTGCATTCCCTAGTTTTGCATCGAACAAGGAAATGTTCACGGACTTGAGCGAGTCCGCAATATATACGGGGTTCTTTAGTGTAGCATGAATTCAAAATATTGGTCAAGGGAATTTTTGATTAAAATTTTAGAATTCCCAATATTTTATGAAGTCTCTAAAAATTTCAAATTTTTTAAGATGCCCTTTATCACTCAGCAGAAACTGATTTTTTAATCCATAAAGGTCAAAACTTATTTTTCAATTTCGCCCTTGTAATCCAAAATTCCACCAATCTCAACAATGCTGGTGTATCCCAAATCCACAAGTTTTTGGCTCGCCTCTTTTGACCGTCTTCCGCTTCTGCAATAGACAAAAATCCGTTGGTCTTTTTTGGGCAAGATTTTCTGGGCACTTTCTTCCGTTATGGTTTCGTTTGTCAAAATCAATGCACCTGGAATATGTCCTTCAGAAAATTCATCCGGGCGGCGAACATCCAAAAGGACTGAATCATTATCTTCCATAAATAGCTTCAATCCCTGGTCCATGGGAACCGAAACAAAAATGTTTGAATCTGCCAATCTTTTCATATCCTCCGTCATTTCAGAAAACAAAATTTGTTCGCCACTGTTGATTCCCCCATTTACATCCTGTAATTTTTTTTCATGGCAGGAACTCAAGGTCGCAACAAATATAAGTGCAAAAAACAAAACAGATTTCTTCATAATATCAATTTACATCTAAGAAAAAAATTTAACAAGTACTTGAAACTTCAAATGAATCCAAACTGATTTTTCCTTCCAGCACTTTGATTCCAAGAACATGATTTTTTTCCGACAGATTTTTTAGCTGCAAAAAACAATTCCTGTACAAACTGTTTTTGATTTCCATTTTTTTGTAAATGATTTTTCCATCAACAATCACCCGGACAAAAGTTTTTTTCTGTAATTGATTTTCACCGCAGAGACTGATTTTTGTTCCCGAAAATTTTATTTTTAATTTTGCTCCTTCAAAGCCTGTTGATATGGTCCTCTTGTAATTTTTGAATGAGCTCATAAGATTGTGATTCCAGTTTCCAAAATAATCTGCCATTGGATTTGTTTGATCAAATCTTTCTATATAATAGATATTTTTTTGCGGAAGAATTTCTAAATCAGAAAAAAGATTTTTATGGTATGAACTTAAAAGTGCAATTCGACCGGAAGATGGAAAATCAGATTTAGCGGTATAAACAAAAACTATATGGTTATCAATTTTTCCTATAATCTTATTATCAACAGCGGAAAGGAAAATTGTGTGCCATTTGCTTGAATCAAAATCAGTAAGATTTCCACTTAGCAAAATTTTTCGAGCCATTTTAAAAATCCATTTTCCGTTGGCAAACAATCGCAAATTGAATCCACTTTCGCCGTCGCAGCCCATAATGTATCGGATAGCGATCCCTGCAAAAATCTGTGGCTCATTTTTTTCAAAACGGATTTTCACACTGGCACTGTAGTCGCTCCACCGGTCGTCACCCAAAGTTGTAACTGGTTCAGGAGTCCATCCCCACTCTTTTGCACGCTTGTCTTTTTCTATCAACTGTTGCAAAACTTTTTTGTTTTCAAAATCAATAACCTCAAAGGCTCCACCCTGATCGCAAGTGTAGCGAGGTGCGTTGCCTCTTTTTGAAAGATAGTCTTCACTAAAATTTTTGTATGAAAAATCATCAAAGTAAGGAAGCGACATAACAGACGTTTTGTTGGAATCAGTAAAATCAAAATCAAAATCAGTAAAATCAAAATCAGTAAAATCCAAAGTGGAAAAAGTGACCAAAGAATATGGCTTCAAATCAAAATGGATTTTCCCATCGTTGGGTTTTAGGCAATCAATTTTTTTTAAATAATTTTCGTTGAACTTTTGTCCTGCATCAGGTCCACGGGTTTCCCAAACAAAAATATTTTTTTTCAAATCCACATTTTCAAAATCAAAATCATAGGGGATAAAATTTTTTGTGTTGTTGGCAAGGACAATCGTGTAATCCCCAGTCTGCAAATCCATGGCGCTCATCACATTGATTTTTGAATCCACAATGCAGTGACCGTCGCCACCTGGTTTTCCGTCACCAAAATTTGCACCTTCAATAAACGCCCAACCTTTTTTGATGAACATACCAAAATGGACTGCCATAAAAAATCCAGGGTCAAAAGTGAAGGAACCGTTCCATGGTTGGTTTGCCAAAATGAATTGTTTGTGACAATAGCAAGCCCCATCGTAATAGGATGCCACCGCTGGTTGATATTCGCACATGGTCATTTTTCCACCAGCGTACATGGTAATAAATCTGGTTGCAATATCAAGCATGCCGTTCAATCCGCAAAGACCGTTCCCATCAAACCGATAAGTCCCTTCAGCAAAACGCATGGGTGAACTTCCTTCTCTAAAAAAAAGTTCCATTCCAAACTCATCGGAAATTTTTTGTGCTGCTTCGGTGGACCAAGAAGTGTAGTGACTTCCAATGGCATTAAAATGTTTTGCCAAATATTTTTTGTCGCTCACTTCCTGTGCAAAATTCCAAGTGCAAACTTCTTCACCTGCAACAATTTTTATTTTTGAAAAATCATAAGGCGCATTTTTTTCTGACTTCAGATGTTCCGAAAGATAAACAATCCAATCGACATCATAGGCACGTTCATTTTGTGTGGCACTCACATAATCAAAAACAAGTCCGTAAGTTTCATAGGCCGAAATCAAATTGGATTTGTACCAATCGTAACGGGCAGCGTAAACATCAGTGGCAGAACTTACCCACCAAGGTTCACCCCACCAAAGCATATCCAAAGTCAAATCAGGATTTATTTTTTTTGCATCGACGGCAAGGACAAAACCGGCACCTCGACTTACATTAGTTTTTTCATCGGGAAATCTTTTTACACATGGTTCAGTTCCCGACGATGAATTTATGTCCGACCCCATTTCGATTTTGAGATAATTTATGCGGCAACCTTTTTCACCGAAAAGCAGTTCCAGAATTTTTTGATACTGCTGGGGATGTTCAGTTTTGTAATCCAATAAAAGTCTGGATGAATTGTTGGCGCTGACCATTCCGTTGCCACGAAAGAGTCTATGTTTTTTTGTGTTTGCCTTGTTACCGTCGAATTTAATTTTCATTTATCAATTTCCTTAACAGTCCTTGAATTCTTCTTCCATCATCTTGTAGATTTTTAAAAGATTTTGTGATGACAAATCTGCTGTGTCCAAAATTGTTCTGCGGTCCGCTCTAGAAGCCGATGCCATCTGCCAAGTTTTTACAAAAGTGTCTTCGTCGATTTTCCAGAACGATGGTCTAACCGGCAATTTATATTGATGAAGGATTCTCTTTATTTTTTCCATGTTGCCGTTGTGAAAAATTGTTGACGCATAGGTTCCCATTGCAACTGCAATTCCATGGGGCACTCTTATGTTCGGGAAATTTTCTTCCAGCGAATGACAGAACAAATGTTCAGAACCAGAGGATGGTCTTGAATTTCCTGCAATCTCCATGGCAAGTCCACCCATCACCAAAGCCTGTGCCAAAACTTTTATGAAGCTTTTTGATTTTATATTTTTTTCTTCATTATAACAGATTGCGTTGAATCCCATTTTTGAAATCATGTAGGCAAAATCATCAATAGCTTTTCCAGTCACCTGTGCATCAATTTTCCAATCCTTCAAGGCTGTGTACTTACTGATTGTGTCGCCAATTCCAGCAAGCAGTTGCATTTCAGGAGCACTCATAATCACACTTGCGTCCACCAAAATTGCATCCGGGATTGTGCATCGGAAAGTCTTTCGCTTAAGACCATCGGTTCCCAAAACTGCCACAGGTGAAACAAGACTATCGTTGCTGAGTGTAGTTGGAAGACAAATGTAAAAAGCCTTGCTAACAAAGGACGCATACTTGGACATATCCAAAACAGTTCCTCCACCAAAACCAATAACAACTTCAATATCTTCCATTACTATATGTTTTGCCAAAGATACAGCCTGTTCAAAACTTCCGTCCTTCACCATATAGGTTTCGCAGCTTTTAAAATTGGAACGGATTGTGTCCATGGTTTCGCTATAGATTTTTGAAAGATTTTCGTCACTAACAAGCAACGCTTTTTTCAAATCAATATGCGGAAATCTATCCCCCAAAACTTCCTTTATCCTAGCAAAAACTCCTTCCTCCACCAAAAGATGATCTGGCAATCTAAAACCGTTCATTGAATCTCCCATGAAAGTCAACAAGAAAATATCGGGCATCTTAAAAATATTCTTCCAAATGTCCATGAATTTTTAGTCCCGAAAACCAAGGCCAAAAATCATATTTTCAAAGTTGTCTAAATAATAAGTTATGGGCATCTCTAAAAGTTGTAATTTTTAGAAGTTCCCTTATAAATTTATCATACACTTCTTTAGAATGAATTTATAGAGTTCCCAACCAAAATTTTTGGATTTAATGAATGAATCCCATCGGCACGAATCAAAAAAGTCGCCCCTACTAGTGTCGTAAAATTTTTAATCGGATGTACGCTATTATTAACCGACCCCAAACAAGTGTCTGTAAATAATCAATCGGTCATACGCTATTGTTAATATTCTACAAATGTGTGTGTAAAAAAAAATTGTCTGTGAATTATCAATCGGTCATTCTTGAGATTTCTCCACTGCGGTCGAAATGACTACGAGTTTTAGTGTTTTTTTGTGAAACAAAAAATTGACACCCATTGGTGGCAAAACTAAAACTCAATAGCAAGACATCCTAGATGGCTTGCGTAGATCTCTCCACTGCGGTCGAGATGACGGGCCACCTATGCGGTCGAGATGACGGGCCACCTACTAGTGTCGTTGCTATGATTAATCGGATGTACGCTATTATTAACCGACCCCTCACAAGTATCTGTAAATAATCAATCGGTCATACGCTATTACCAACAAATCCCAAACAAGTGTCTGTAAATAATCAATCGGTCATACGCTATTATTAACCGACCCCAAACAAGTGTCTGTAAATAATCAATCGGTCATACGCTATTGTTAACCGACCCCAAACAAGTGTCGTAATATTATCAATCGGTCATACGCTATTGTTAACCGACCCCAAACAAGTGTCTGTAAATTATCAATCGGTCATACGCTATTATTAACCGACCCCAAAAAGTATCTGTGAATTATCAATCGGTCATACGCTATTACCAACCGACCCCAAACAAGTGTCGTAATATTATCAATCGGTCATCCTTAAAATCTCTCCAAATTCAACAAAAATAATAATCATGTTGAAAATTTTTTATAATGCTTTATACTATTAATATGAACTTTTATTCACCTTACAAACACATGGTAGACGCTGCGGCTGCAATCACCGACAAGCAGAATGCTAGACTTTTTATTCGACACAGTATCCGATATGACAATCCTATCAACGGAGACTTTGCTCCATTAATGCTTACACCCGAGGGGATAGAACTTGCAAAAAAAATGGGTGCAAGTTTGGATCGCCCAGTTGGAGAATGTCAGGCCAGCAAAATCAAAAGATGTCCCCAAACAATTAAATGCATATGCGAGGGAATGGATAAAAAATATTGTCCCAGTATGCCAGAGATAAAAGAATACTCTAGTCTTTATGGAATCCTTGGAAATCCTATGCCAGTTACAATGGGAGGAGTCGGTTGGTACGAATATTATCACTATCTTCAGGAAAGAAACTTTGAAGCAACCAGGGGAATCACTTTGGACATGGAAGCAAAGTCAATATTGGATACAATCTTTCTGACCAAAGGAGAACCAGGCACGGTGGATTTAATCTGTTCCCATGATAGTCATGTGGTTGTTTTAGCAAGCGCGTTGTTCGATTATAAGACCGGACTGAATGGAGAAAACTGGTGTCAATATGCGGAAGGCATCTGGCTCACTGGTGATAGAAATGATTTTACAGCAATGTGGCGTGGAGAAACAAATCGCTTCGTCAATTATTTGATTTAAGCTTCCATTGATGATTGGATTTAAATCATTGGTAAAATACAGGTTTAACCCAAAAGATAAAACACAATAAATAGTCCCTACCGAAAATTTCTTATTTTCAAATATTATAAATAAAATAGAATTCCTTTTTTATTTATAATGCAAAGAAAAGATGTAAAAGGCAGAAAAATATTTGTACCTTAC
>JAZUEV010000554.1:0-4590 GCA_045640345.1 Treponema sp. | reverse complement strand
TGGACGGTCCTTTTGTACCAAGCCAGGGACACAGGTTCAATGTAAAGCAACTGCTTTTCGACCCTTGCGCCGATGCTGTGACCAATTGTTCGGTGTTCGCAAATCTTCCACCAACCTATCGCACACCGGTGGACAAAACCGATATTGAACTGGCAGAGTCTCGTCCGCTACACAAGTTTCCAAAATGTGTGGTAGTGGATCACAATAGTTTTGACTGGGAAGGGGACCAGCCTTTGAACTATCCTCTTTCAAAATCGGTTATCTATGAGGTCCACGCAAAGGGATTTACGGCTGGAAAAGATTCAAATGTAAAAAACCCAGGCACATACGATGGATTCCGTGAAAAAATCCCTTACCTGAAAGATTTGGGAGTCACATCCGTTGAACTTTTGCCAATCTACGAGTTTGATGAATTTGAAAACACCAATGAAAATCCACGAACCGGCGAGCGAATGAAAAACTATTGGGGATACAGCACCATCTCCTTCTACGCCCCGAAAGCAGGTTATTCATCCGACAAGACCCCTGGCGCCTGTGTCAATGAGTTCAAATCCTTGGTCAAGGAAATGCACAAAGCTGGAATCGAAGTGATTTTGGATGTGGTTTTCAATCACACTGCCGAAGGAAACGAACATGGAATCGCCTTGAACTTCCGTGGATTCGACAACAGCATTTATTACGAGCTTGTCTACAACCACAAAGAATATTACATGAACTATTCAGGCTGCGGCAACACTGACAACACAAATCATCCGGTGGTCCTTCAGTTTATTGCCCAATGTCTTAGGCACTGGGTTTTGGACTACCATGTTGATGGATTCCGATTCGACCTTGCCTCCATCCTCAACAGACGGGAAGACGGTTCATTGATGAAGATTTCTCCACTGGTTGAAACTTTGGCAGAAGACCCAATCCTTCACAACACAAAATTGATTGCAGAACCTTGGGACGCTGGTGGAGCCTATCAGTTGGGTGAATTCCCTGGCACAAGATGGGCTGAATGGAACGACAGATTCCGCGACGACATTAGAAAATTCTGGCGAGGGGATGAACATGTTTCAACAGGAGCCGCCACAAGAATGTCCGGTTCATCAGACCTTTTTGGATTCAGGAAACCATGGGTGGGAATCAACTATGTGACCTGCCACGACGGTTTTACCATGAACGATTTGGTCAGCTACAACGGAAAGCACAATGATGAAAACGGTGAAAACAATCGTGACGGAACTGATTCCAACTGGAGCTACAACCACGGTTACGAAGGTCCCACCAGAAATCCACACATCGAAAAGATGCGCAACAGGCAGATGAAGAATTTTATCCTCACGCTGTTGATTTCCCAGGGAACACCAATGCTTTTGGGTGGAGATGAATTTAGGAGAAACCAGAACGGCAACAACAATGCATACTGCCAGGACAACGAGATTTCTTGGTTCGACTGGAGCATTCTGGACAGCTACAAATCCATCCACACATTCACCAAGCACGCCATCGCCATGAGAAAAAAGCATTCCGTTTTCCGCCGGGAGAATTTCTTCCTGGGAGCAAAGTCTGGAATCCCTGACATACAGTGGTACGACATTGACGGTTCAAACCCAGATTGGAACACACTATCCAGGTTCGTCGCTTTTACTTTGAGTGGAAAGGATTGCATCAATGAGGACGGTAGCTGCGACAACGACTTCTACATTGCAGCCAACACAGACCGAGCCGACGTGATGGTTACATTGCCAACCCCTAGCGATTTAAGCAAAAAATGGTACAGGGTCGCGGATACATCAATCGAAGGGGACGACGCTGTTGTTCCGGAAGGTCAACCAGAGTTCCTCCGCTCCCAAAACCGATATGTCATCCCAGCCAATTCCTTGATTGTGTTGATGGCAAAATAAGGGGCATGGATTATGGAGCTTCATTGATTTTGGAGCTATATAATAGAAGAAAAAATGCAAAAAGTTTCGGAAACTTAAATTTTTAGAGATTTTTTTGTATTTTTTTCTACAAAATTTAGGGTTTTACTGTAATGCCCTAGAGTTTTTTTGAAAAATTTATTACACTTAGAGCATCTGTCAAGATTAACTTTTTTCAGATGTCAGGACGATTCGGACTTGCTTTTTTGATGGATCGCCAAAGATAAAGGAGTTTTTATGGAATTCGATGCAGAGAAATTCAAGAAGAACCTTGAAGACAGACTTCGCCGCATGTATGGAAAAGACATTTCACAGGCAAACAAGCATGACCTTTTTGATGCAGTCAGTGCTTCAGCTCTTGAAATCATTATGCCTAACTGGATGGCAACCCGCCGTGCTTACGACACAAAACCAACCAAGCAGCTTTACTATTTAAGCGCAGAATTTTTGATGGGTCGTGCATTGAGCAACAACCTTATCAACGCAGGAATCAAGGACCAGGTTATTGAAGTTTTGAACAACCTTAGCCTTGAGTACGACTTGGTTGAAGACGAAGAACCAGATGCAGGACTTGGAAACGGTGGTCTTGGTCGTTTGGCAGCTTGTTTCTTGGATTCATTGGCAACATTGGAATATCCAGGACATGGATACGGTATCCGCTATGAATATGGTATGTTCGAGCAGCACATCATTGACGGTGAACAGGTTGAATATCCAGACAACTGGCTCAAGCACCGCGATCCATGGGAAGTAAAGAGAAGCGACCTTGCAGTTACTGTCAAATTCGGTGGACAGATTAAGTATGGAAAGACACCAGACGGACAGGATAGATTCTACATTGAAAACGCAGAAGAAATCACAGCAACCCCTTACGATATGCCAATCGTTGGATTTGGAAACAACACTGTAAACACACTCCGCTTGTGGCAGGCTTCAAGTCCAAACGGATTCGACCTCCAGTTGTTCAACGACATGCAGTACAACAGAGCTGTTGAAAAGCAGAACAACGCACAGAACATCAGCCGAGTCCTCTACCCTAACGACAACGGTCCAATGGGAAAAGAGTTGCGCCTCCGACAGCAGTACTTCTTCACATCAGCATCTTTGCAGGATTTGGTTCACGAGTATGTACGCAAGAGAGGAACAGACTTCTCCAAGTTCTCAGACTACCATGCAATCCAGTTGAACGATACACATCCAGTTGTGGCAATCCCTGAACTTATGCGCATCCTTATGGACGAATACAATGTTGGTTGGGATGAAGCATGGAAAGTTGTCACAAAGACTTTCGCTTACACAAACCACACAATCCTTGCAGAAGCTTTGGAGAAGTGGCCAATCGAAACATTCAAGAACCTTTTGCCACGCATCTACCAGATTGTTGAAGAAATCAACCGCCGCTTTATGTTTGAAGTCCGTGACAAGTTCCCAGGAGACTACTCAAAGCAGAACCACATGGGAATCATCCACGACGGAAAAGTTTACATGGCTTGGCTTGCTATCCACGCTTGCTATAGCGTAAACGGTGTTGCTGAACTCCACACAAAGCTCTTGAAGGAACAGGAACTTAAGGACTGGAACACACTTTATCCAGAGAAGTTCAACAACAAGACAAATGGTGTTACCCAGAGACGTTGGCTCCTGAGCTCAAACCCAGAATTGGCAGAGTTCATCACAAAGAGAATCGGCCATGGTTGGGAAACAGATTTGACAAAGCTCAAGGGATTGGAAAAGTTTGCTGACGATGAAGAATCATTGAAGGCTCTCATCCAGATCAAGCAGAACAACAAGGACAAGCTTGCAGATTACCTGAAGCACACACAGAATGTTCTTATTGATTCAGAAACCATTTTCGATACACAGGTAAAGCGCCTCCACGAATACAAGAGACAGCTTTTGAATGTTTTCCACATCATGTATCTCTACAACAGAATCGTGGAAGATCCAAACTTCAACCCACCTGCCCGCACATTCATCTTTGGTGCAAAGGCTGCATCCGGTTACCGCCGTGCAAAGTCCATCATCAAGTTGATCAACACTGTGGCTGAAAAGATTGTCAGCGACAGACGTGTCCGTGGTAAGTTGAACGTTGTGTTCGTTGAAAACTATCGTGTTTCTTTGGCAGAAAAGATTATCCCAGCATCAGATGTTTCAGAGCAGATTTCAACAGCTGGATACGAAGCTTCCGGTACATCAAACATGAAGTTTATGATGAACGGTGCATTGACATTGGGAACACTTGACGGTGCAAACATCGAAATCGTTGAATCAGCTGGAAAGGATAACGCATTCATCTTCGGTCTTACATCTGACGAAATCATCAAGATCAACGAAGAGCACAGCTACAACCCACAGAAGTACTTGGACCGCAATCCATACTTGGCACAGGTTGTTAACCAGTTGGTGGACGGAAAGACCTACGACAAGACTGGACACTTGTTCCGTGAGCTCCACGACTCTTTGGTATTCGGTGTTGAAGGACAGAGACCAGACATCTACTACCTCCTTGCAGATTTCGACAGCTATGTTGCAGCACAGGAAAGAGTTGCAAAGGCTTACGAAGACAAGATGGGTTGGGCAAGAATGACTTTGTTGAACATCGCCAACAGTGGAAAGTTCTCAAGCGACCGTACAATCGAGGATTACGTCCGCGACATCTGGCACTTGAACAAGGTTAAGATTG
>JAZUEV010000553.1:0-4442 GCA_045640345.1 Treponema sp. | reverse complement strand
ATTTGTTATTTTGTATATGTCGTTTGACACTAGATTATGTGTATGGTATAATAAGAAGAATTATTCTTGGGGGATATTCGTGGCACGCACACGTCGATATAAAAAACAGAGCAATTCATTTTTTGCTCAAGTGGGACAAGGATTTAAATCCTTTTTTTCTGCCATTGGTAGAGGAATTGTAAAATTATTTAAGTCGGGCAACCAGAAACTTACAATCATGGTTGTTCCACATTCACACGGAAAAGTTTTTAACATCCGCACAAACGCCTTTGCTATTGCCATCGGTATAATAGTTTTGGCCGGGGTGATTTTGACTTTTGTTCCATTTTCAAAGCACTCAACCGGTTCTGGAGCGGAACTTAGCAGACTTCACGAAGAAAACAAGGAAGCTCTCGCAAGTTTGGATGAATTGAGGGATGAAAACAACTCTCTTCTCCAAGTGGCAAAAAGATTTCAGACATCCTTGAACCAAACTCTTTCTCTTTTGGGAATCAACCAGAGCGACACCAT
Organism: Treponema sp.; assembly: GCA_045640345.1. Classification (GTDB taxonomy): domain Bacteria; phylum Spirochaetota; class Spirochaetia; order Treponematales; family Treponemataceae; genus Treponema_D. The sequence goes on along the minus strand of JAZUEV010000553.1, from coordinate 3,932 downwards.
CAACAAGTCCACAAAAAGCAACAGCGATTTGGCATCATTGTTCGATACACAGGATTTGGAATCAGGCACCCTTGTCGAGACTGCGGACATAAGACAGTTGATTACTTACATGGAGGGTTCCGTTCAGCCAATCGAACAGGTTGGAAAGATGTTGAAAAGCCAGAAGGAATTGTTCAGCGACATACCAAGTCTTTGGCCAATCAAAAACGGTATCGGACACGTGTCTTTTACTTTTGGACAGAACATCAACCCAATGACTGGACTTTGGTATATCCACAAGGGTATTGATTTGAGTACCTACCGAAGCGGAGACCCAATTATCGCTACAGCCAACGGTCAGGTTGTTGCCACTGGTTATCAGTCCACAGGTTATGGTAACTATGTCATCCTCAAGCACAGACACGGAATTTACACTCGCTATGCTCACATGAGTACTATTCGAGTTCAGAAAGGAGACCAGGTTTCACAGGGAGAAATCATTGGTACAATTGGAAACACAGGTAATTCAACTGGACCTCACCTTCATTACGAGGTTCATATTGGTTCCGACGTGGTTGACCCAGCTAAATACATAAACATCAAATAAATGGCTATTTTTAACGACGAGATTTCGATTAACAGTATCATCGGTAAGGGATCCTCAATTCGTGGCGACATAAAGATCAATGGTTTTATGCGCATCGATGGAGATTTGGACGGCAACCTGGAGACTTCCGGAAGTTTGATTGTTGGAGAAAATGCCAGAATCAACGGCAACATCACTGCAAAATCTGTGACAGTCAGCGGAATTGTCAAAGGTAACATAGTTGCTCCCGATTCCGTCAAACTGCTTTCCACTTGCACTGTTTTGGGGGATATACAGACTCATCACCTACAGGCAGAGGAAAATGTGATTCTTCATGGCCACTGTATTTCCCTTTCGGACGAGGCTCTTTACGAAGATTCAGTAAGTTCTTGGCAAGACACCCAGGCTATTACATCTGGAGCAATTCTGCAGGACTTGAAGATTTTTTCAGCCAGTTCTTTTAGTGATGGACTGCTATCAAGAAAGTAAGGATTTTAGATGGCAGGTGTTGACGCATTAAATTCGGGACTTTATTTTCAAGCGGCACAGTCAGCGGCGCAACAAGCTGCAAAGGAAGCCCAACAAAAACAAAAGACTGCTGGTACAAAAAAAACTGCCTTTTCATCGATTTTTGAAAAAGCCCAAGTTGAAAATCAACTGATTTCGGAAGGACTTCCTCCAGAGATCGCAGGAATGAGCGATGAAGAAGCGGTTGTTTTTTTGAAAGATGCAGCAGATCTGGCGGCTGAAAAATTAAAAGCGTCGCAACTTCCAGAGACATTTGCTGATTATAGAAAAAAAGTCAGTCAGTTTATGAAGTATATCGTAAAAAACAATTTCAAGGTGGAGCAACATTCAAGAGGTCGAAAAAGATTGCCCCACACACAGATAACCGTCATAAACAAAAAACTGGACGAAATGGCCACATGGCTTTTGCACAGTCACAAAGATACACTGGGGATGCTGGCAAAAATTGAAGAAGTAAGCGGTCTGCTGGTAGATTTGATGGCAACTTAAAAAGGGACTGAACCCAAAACTGTTGAAAGGAGTATTTATGTCAGATATTTTTGAAAACGACATATACGACGAAAGCGAAGACATTGCGGACTTGGAAGACGACCAGAGTTCCTACAATTCCAAAAACTATGTGTTTCCGGACGATCTTTACAAACTAAAACTGGAATACTCCAGCGAAGGTATTTACGCACAGTTTCCAGATAATGTGGAGCCGATTGTAGGTGGATTTGTTATTGTCCCCACCAGATACGGTGAAGATTTGGCAAGAAATTTGGGTCCCGCAAAAAAGCCCATCGGTATCAAGCTGTCTGATATTGTGACCGTCAGCCGTAATGCCAATGACCAAGATTTTGAACAAGCAAAAAAGTTGGCGGAAGAAGAAACCAAGGCATTCAAGATTTTTAAGGAAAAAGTCGAAGCTCATAAACTGGACATGAAGTTGATTGCCGTTCATTTTTTGGTCGGCGAACAAAAGGCTCTATTCTTTTTCTCCAGCGAAAACCGTGTTGATTTCCGTGAGCTTGTCAAAGATTTGGTATCCATTTTTAAAATGCGTATCGAACTAAGACAGATTGGCGTAAGAGACGAAAGCAGAATCACTGGTGGATTGGGTGTGTGCGGTCGTCCATATTGTTGTCATCAGGTCAGCGATAAACTGAGACCCGTAAGTATTCGAATGGCAAAAGAACAGAACCTGAGTCTCAATTCCATGAAAATCAGTGGACAATGCGGAAGACTTTTGTGCTGCCTAAGCTATGAATTTGATTGGTATGCGGAAGCCAGAAAAGGTATGCCAAACGAAGGTGTCAAGTTGAACTATGACGGAACCAGTTTTAGAGTAACAGAAATCAATCCGGTCACCAATATGATAAAGATGAGCGGTGAAGATGGAAGATTGATTGAAGTTAACGCCAACAGATTCTCACGAAAAGGCAACCATTGGTTCATCAATTAGCAAAAAAGGACATCTCTAAAATTGCAATCATAAACATCAAGAATCGCATTTTTAGAGGTGCCAATATGTCTAATTTCAATGTCACTGGCTAGAAAAATGACCGTTACAGGAATTTTAGATAGTTCAACATCACTTAAATCAGTGGCATTGGATATACAATTCATAAAGACCCATTAAAACAAAACCCGCCATCCAAACGAACGACGGGTCTATTTATTAGAAACAAATAACCAAAAACAGTTTTTAATTAAGCACAAAAATCAAATACAGAACCAGGCTGCGGCATCAAACCTGCCAAACCATAAGTCCCTGGAAATGGCAACGAAACAGTATTTTTCACCTGTCGCTGATATGTATAAATCAAGCTGTCCATATCGGATTCATCAACTTTTATTTGACTCATATCTGGGACGGACTGCCTCATATCCACCAACTGATCAATAAGTGTATTCAACAAACGAAGACGACTAACAGATACACCTCTCTCACCTTTTTCAGCTGGAGTTCCTTTCACATGTTCAAATTGAGTATAAAGCGCCACACTATTTCGGACAGGCACATGCAAACTTCCAGAATTTGTTCTAAAAACATTATTATAAGACTGAGCATTCAAAGTAATATCTTTTGCATACATAAGGACACCTCCTTTTTTCAAGGTACTAATGAATTTATCGGAGCATGGATAGAAAAGTTAAGTTTTTTTTCAAAGCATTTTCCCTTGGACTCTTTTCCAAGTATGCTTGGAGGGTATGTCAGAAAATGGACACACTTTACGAACGAATGTTTCCCCCTTTCCGACACCTTTCCCTCTTCCACGTGTGCTTAGGGAGTGCCATAAAAACCCCAACTATTTTTGATGTGAAAAAAATGGTCATTTCGACCAGCGTGGAGAAATCTCAAATCTATCCAATCCCTCGTAATTGAGATGCTGAAACGAGTTCAGCATCTCAAAACAGTTTTTTTATAAGGAATCGTCATTTCGACCAGAGCGATAGCGGCGTGGAGAAATCTCTAGCACGACTATTTTTAGATTTCTCCATTCCATTCGCTCCGCTCTCTCCAGTCGAAATGACACATAAAGCAGAATCTCGTGTTATATCAAAAAGAGATTCGAAATGTCATAATATTACAATAATTTTAAGGAGATGCTGAAAAGAGTTCAGCATGACAAAACAGTTTTTTTTATAAGGAATCGTCATTTCGACCAGCGTGGAGAAATCTCAAATCTATCCAATCCCTCGTAATTGAGATGCTGAAACGAGTTCAGCATAACAAAACAGTTTTTTTATAAGGAATCGTCATTTCGACCAGAGCGATAGCGGCGTGGAGAAATCTCTAGCACGACTATTTTTAGATTTCTCCATTCCATTCGCTCCGCTCTCTCCAGTCGAAATG
>JAZUEV010000552.1:0-4301 GCA_045640345.1 Treponema sp. | reverse complement strand
GTAGAATCTGATGTTGAATTACAAGAAATAATATCAACCAAAACTAAAGGATTGCTTCAAAGCGACTTACTTACAGCTCAAAATGTATGTTATTGTGTTTTTGAAGATAGGGCAAAAAAAATTTTAGGAGAATCAACCATGACTAATAAATCAACCAAATTAATTGAATATACAAACCTTTTACGCAATAAAAAAAATATAATTCTTCAAGGTGCACCAGGAACAGGCAAAACTTATAATACAGCGGAAATCGCATTGTTGCTTCTTAATAAAGAATTTGATAATGAAACTTTGATGGAAGTCTATAATGAACTGACAATAGAAATCGAAAATGGAAAAATAACAAAGGGACAGATAGGATTTGTTACTTTTCATCAGTCAATGGATTATGAAGATTTTGTTGAAGGTCTTAAGCCAGAGACTTCAAATGGAAATGTCGTTTATAATATTCAAGACGGTATTTTCAAAGCAATTTCCAATAAAGCAAAATCAGATGCCGATAACAATTATGTCTTGATTATTGATGAAATTAATCGAGGTAATGTATCAAAGATTTTTGGTGAATTAATTACTCTTTTGGAAGGGGATAAGAGAATAGGTGGAGACCATCATTTGAATCTTACACTTCCATATTCCAAAGAAAAATTTGAAGTTCCATCTAATCTTTATATAATTGGTACAATGAACACAACTGACAGAAGTGTTGGAAATATTGATTACGCTGTGAGAAGAAGATTTTCTTTTGTGACCCTTGAATCGGATCGCGAATTTGTTCTTCTAAAAAATAATAATGATGAAAATAGTAAAGCGGTAAGATTGTTTGATGCCGTCAAAAATTTCTTGGAAGAAAATAAATGTGATATGGATATTGATGATTTGATGGTTGGTCATAGTTATTTTGCAACAGACACGGATGAGGATTTGGAGATTAAATGGAAGTTTGATATTTTGCCTTTGCTTCGTGAATATTTTAAGGACGGGATTGTAAAAAAATCTTTGGTTAAAAATATGACTATCGAAGAATTTATTGAGCCAAAAGAATGAGTATGATGAAAACAAAAGTTTTTTCGTTCACTGAACATGAGGCGATAGAAAAAGATAAGTGTCCCGAAATATTTGACTTGGAAAAAGAAGAGTCACTAAAGTTGATGGGTTATCCAGAAGAATTTATGGGAACACCAAAATATCTAGGTATATTGTCAACGGAAAAAAATTATGAGGCGGCTTATTATATTGGAGCAACATGGATTAAGGAAAATGAAATTGCGGCCATTGTAAAACCGAAGATTGAAGACATTGATTATATGAAGATGTTTTCGGATGCACTGGATATTGATTCCAAAAATGAAAGTGATTATTTTTCAAAATGCTATGGAATTGAATATGATAAGCCTGAAATTGAAGTTGATTCATCATTAAATTTTATAACTCCTTTAATTCTTTTGCACTATGTTTCGGTGTTGAAAAATTTAACAAAGCATGGCTTGAAAAAAGGATATGTTTATAAAAAAGAAAATCTGCAATCAAAAGTAAAAGGACATATTTTGTTTCAGTCTCATATCCGAAAAAATGTGATAAATAAAAGAGAGGATAAAGTTTTTTGTGGATTCCAAGAATATACGGAAGATATTCCAGAAAATCGACTTCTTAAAAAAGCGTTATTGTTTGCCAACGCAGCGCTGAATAATTACGGAAGTTATTCAAAACCGATGGATGTCGAAAATTCGATAAACAATATGCTAAAAATTTTTTCTAATGTAAGTGATGAAATAGAAATATCTGAAGTTCGATTCATGGGCAACAATAAACTTTTTGCAGGATATAAAAAAGCGATTACTTTGGCGAAAAATGTTTTGAGGCACTTTGATTATTCAATTCAAAATACGGAAAAACAAAATACAACCACAGTTCCATTTTGGATCGATATGCCACGATTATATGAATTGTATGTTTACAAATATTTAGACGATTCATTTCCAGGCGATGTCATGTTTCAGGTTCAAGGATATCAATCGACTGCTGCGGATTATATTTTAAAAAGTAAAAATATGGTTCTGGATGCAAAATATAAACCGAGGTATAATGATTCTAACAGTGGAATTATTCCGGACATTGAGGAAATAAGTAGATATGCTCGTGACGAAAAAATTCTGAGTAATATGCAGAATCCTGATGGAAAAATAAAGTGCGTTATATTATATCCATCAAATAATTCGGTATGTGATAAAATTGAAGATTCACTGGAAGATGAAAATGAATTTTTACTTACGAAACAAAAAATCAAACCGTACAAAGATTTTTACAAATTTAAAATTGATGTACCGAAGTTGGAATAAAATGTCACTAATTTAAGAGGTGTTTGTCCTAAAAACTTCGCCATGCTGAATTTATTAGCTTTCGGCGGCGGGGAACCCAAAGCATCTCTTAATCGACAGTCACGCTTGCCAATGTCAATAACTTAACATTGATTCTACAGAAATGACTGTTTTAAGTGGCATTTGTTCATAGCGTTATTCCGAACTCAATTCGGAATCTCTAATTGTGTAATTATAGAGCATCTTTAAAAATTGCAATTATTAGAGATGCCCTTATCTTATTTTATCTATTTCAACAGTTTTCCGTTTTTGAGATTGATTGTTGCACCTTTCTCCAAAATCAAGCGACCTTTTGGAAGAAATTTTTCTTCCTTATGTTCATCCGGACCATTATTATCGTGAATTGGGATATTTACTTTTGCGCCTACAATGTCCGCCACTTTTGTTGCTTCTGAGGCATCCATATTAAAACGACCGTCAATAGGATACATGGCGTAATCAATTTTTCGGGTTTTAAGCGTATTCATTTCTTCAATATAAGAAGTGTCCCCTGGATGATAAATTGTAACTCCGTCAAAAGAAACAAGATAACCAACTCCAAAACCTATTGGATGATTTTTGTTTCCACCAGTAGGAACCGCTTCAATCACAAGTCCGTCAAAATCAAAGGTCTTATATTCTCCGTCAACAAGACCTTCTTTCCAGGTGATTATTTTACAATCATCTTTATACTGAACATTTTTATTTGGTGCATGATCGCCATGACTGTGAGTTACAAGAACAACATCAGCAGGTTCCGAAAAATCTCCTTGAGCATAATTTGGATCAATATATATAACACGACCATCGGAAGTCTTAAGTTTTACGCTAGCATGACCTGCCCAAGTAAAAGTGCTGTTTTTTGAATTCACAGGCTTTTCATTTTCAGCACCGAAAACCATTCCCATTGCCAACATAAGACTTAAAGACATAATAATTTTTTTAGTGGTTATTTTCATAATAAAAATTATAACAGAAACCTCTATGAATTGCAATTATTGGAAATGACCTGATCAAGTTCAGCATGGCAAAGGGTGACTTATTGGACATCTTCAGTAGTGCTTGAAATTGTCAGGACAAAGTGCCATAATCAAAGAAGTACTTTTCCATTTTTTTTAGGAGATGAAAAAAATAAAAAAAGAAACATTAAAGAAAAAGAAAGATGCTGAATTTATTAACCTTTATCAGCGACCCGCAGCATCTTATTAAATTAACAATGGAGATTAAATATATGTCAATGAACACCCTTCAGAAACAAACAAACACAAATATTCAGGAAAAAGCAAACCTTATTTGGGAATGTGCTACTCACCTTGTTGGACTTTTTAAACCACACGAATATGGAAAAATAATTCTTCCAATGACAGTTCTCAAAAGATTTGATGATGCTCTTAAAGATACAAAAGAAGCTGTTGTAAAAATGGCAGAAAAACTTGATGCCCAGAAAATTGATGGTGTAGCCCGCGAAGGTATTCTTTGTAAAACTAGTGGCTATGCTTTTTACAACACAAGTAAATTTGACTTTGCAAAACTCCAAGCAGATGCGGAAAATATTGATTCAAATTTTGAAGACTACCTCAAAGGCTTCTCTGAGAATGTAAAAGATATTCTTGAAAATTTCAAATTTGATGACCAGGTAAAAACCATGATTAAAGGCGATGTACTTTTTGCCACAATCGATGAGTTCAGCAAGAAAAAGGCTGACATGGATCCTAAAAAAATTACCAGTGCCGACATGGGATATATCTTTGAAGAACTTATCCGTAAATTCTCAGAAAGCTACGATGAACAGGCCGGAGCTCACTTTACCAGCCGAGACATTATTTACCTTATGACAGAACTTCTTGTAAGTCCTGAAAAAGAAGAAATCCAAAAAAACGGATGTACAAAGACTGCTTATGATATGACTATGGGAACAAGTCAGATGCTTGGTTGTCTTGATGAACG